>NZ_JBMEMN010000012.1:0-67718 GCF_049310905.1 Gudongella sp. DL1XJH-153 | reverse complement strand
TATTATTTGTTTTTAAAAAATTGATTCTTGGTTTATTCAAAGTTCTCACAACTGTTTAGTTATCTAGGTTCAGCGCCATCCTCTCTCGAGGCGACTTGATTAGTATACCATGTATACTAATCCTGAGTCAACATCTTTTTGAAGTTTTTTATTGTCGTTTCTGTACTGTCTTTCTCAAAAAGAGGCAACTTGAATATAATACACTTTAATTGTGTCTATGTCAACACAATTAAATGAAAAAATGTGGAATTTGAAAGTTATTTTCAAATTCCACATTATGTAGTCCTCTTATTGTACTCATATACTCAATTTAATCCATCAATGTCCTTTCAACTTCTTTCCTCAGCTTCTCAAGTATCCTTTTTTCAATCCTTGAAACGGTCATCTGAGAAATATCCAGGTTGTTTGCTATTGTAACCTGAGTTTTCTTGTTGAAGTATCTTTCTATAAGTATCTCCTTTTCAACTTCATTGAGCTTCTCCATAGTCTTCATTAGGAAGTCGTTATTCTCAATTCTGCTGAAATAAAGATCATCCTCACCTATTAACTCTGCCAGGTTAACCTCCTTATCATCATTGTGTGAATCAAATGTGACATCCAATGACTGGGGTGTGTAGACCTTACTTGCTTCCATTGCCTCCAATATATCCTCTTCAGATGTATTAAGGTAATTTGCAATATCTTCAACAGTTGGAACCCTTTGAAGCTCCTGACTTAAATGGACCTTTGCATTGTTTATCTTCTTGGAAAGTTCCTGGATTCTCCTTGGAACCCTGATTGTCCATCCCTTGTCTCTGAAGTACTTTTTGATTTCACCGATAATTGTTGGCGTAGCAAAACTTGAGAATTCAAAGCCCTTGTCGATATCATACCTGTCTATGGCATAAATGAGACCTATGCTTGCAACCTGGTAAATGTCATCGTAATCTATTCCACGGTTGGCATACTTTTTGGCTAAAATCTCAGCAATATAAAGATGTCTCTCAATCAGCACATCCCTTAGCTCTCTGCTAGGGTCATCCTTGTACTGTCTGAACATTTTCTTCAGCTCTGCTTTTTCTGAAGCATTGTTCTTTTCTTTGTCGTGTTGCTGTTTATTTGCCATAGGATTACCATCCTTAATCTATATATTTGATCAATCTAATGTCTTCATCAGTGTAATAGGCTTCATCCATCAATGATTCAATGATCATTCTACCAAGTGCCGCCTCTTTGCTTTCTTCACTCATGTCAGTATTTTCCCATCTTAGTGATACGTCCAATTTATCCTTGTGAATCTCAAATCTGATTTCAATTGAGTCATCTGATGATTTTCCGTGAGCAAGAATACACGCTTCACCCATGGCTACTTTTAAATCTTCAATCTCATCTATGTTATATCCCATCTTGTTACCTATTGATGATGAAATCAACCTTATCAAACTTGTATAGTCAGGTTTGTTTGGAATGCTTACAACAATAGTGTCGTTATTCATCACCTTCACCTCTTATAACAAAAAGCTTGTCAAGTTCCGTTATATCAAATAATTTTCTGATATTAGGCTTAATATTGTCAATATAAATCTTGAATTCTGTCTCCTGCAGCATTTTCAGTACACTAATTAAAGCTCCCAGTCCTGTGCTGTCAATGTATTCAAGGTGCTCCCCTTCAATTACGAGATCAGCTTTTCTTTCTTCAAATGCGCTTACAATCTCTTCCTTGAACACAGATGAGGTATAGATATCGATCTCACCAATTGGTTTTATTATCCACTGGTTGTTGTCGTTATTAAAATCAACTTTAGTATTCAATGACATTTTAGACTTCCCTCCATCCCGTTCGATTTTAGTTCATTCTATAACAAATATATTGCAATGTAAAGTAAAAGCCCTGTTGCTAGTCTTCCATGTATCTCGCTACCGCAACTATTTTGTCTTTCTTTGTTCTCATTAGAGTTACTCCTTGAGTATTTCTGCCCATAATAGAAATATCCTTGATGGCAAGTCTTATTATTGTTCCGTTCATTGTTATCATCATAACCTCATCTTGTTCACTTACAACCTTTGCAGATACTATCTGACCTGTTTTTTCCTTGAGGCTGTATGTTATAAGTCCTTTTCCACCTCTGTTCTGTGCCTTGTACTCAGACAGTTCAGTCCTCTTTCCGAAACCTTTTTCCGAAATAACAAGAAGATACTTGTCATCTTCTACGATTTCCATGGATACAATTGCATCATCCTTATTCAAGGTCATCGCCTTGACTCCCATCGCTGTCCTGCCCATCGTCCTTACATCAGTCTCGTGGAATCTTATTGCCATTCCACCATGGGTAACAACTATCAGGTCCTGTTGTCCGTCTGTAAGCCTTACACTTATAAGTTCATCTCCATCATGAAGTGAAATAGCTATCAAGCCATTCTTTCTGATGTTAACAAACTGCTCAAGCTCTGTCTTTTTGACAGTACCCTCTCTTGTAACCATTACAAGATTGCTTTTCGGATCCTGTTTATAAAGAGGAATTATTGCCGAAATCTTTTCATCTGCATTTAGCTGCAGAAGATTTACAATAGCAGTGCCTCTTGAAGTCCTGCTGCCTTCTGGGATTTCATATGCCTTAAGTGAGTAGACCTTTCCTTTGTTTGTGAAGAAGAGGATTGTGCTGTGTGTTGAAGTAATATAAAGATCCTCAACAAAGTCCTCATCCTTCTTGGAAAGAGCAATCACTCCCCTGCCACCTCTTTTTTGTGGTCTGTATGTTCCCTCTGGCATTCTTTTGATGTAGCCGAAGTGAGTAAGTGTTATTACTACATCCTCGTCATCAATCATATCTTCAATGTTTATTTCATCTTCTGAAAGCTTGATCTGGGTTCTTCTTAAATCTCCGTACTTATCCTTGATTTCAATCAACTCTTCCTTGATAACATTAAGAATAAGTCTTTCACTCCCAAGTAGCTGCTTTAATTTATTTATAAGCTTTATTAGCTCCTCATACTCCTCGTCAAGTTTTCCTCTTTCCAATCCTGTAAGTCTCTTAAGTCTCATGTCCAGGATAGCCTGAGCCTGTCTCTCTGAAAGGGAGAAGTTTTCCATAAGATCTTTCCTGGCACTTTGGTCATCACTTGCCGCCCTTATGATCTTAATGATTTTATCTATGTTGTCCAGAGCAATTCTCAATCCTTCAACAATATGAGCTCTGTCTTCAGCCTTGGCAAGATCATATTTTGTTCTTCTTGTTACAATCTCTTTCTGATGCTCCAGGTAGTGATAAAGCATTTCCTTGATATTCAATACCTTTGGCTCGCCATTTACAAGGGCAAGATTTATGATTCCAAAAGTTGCTTGGAGCTGGGTCTGTTTGTAGAGATTATTTAGAACCACCTTTGGATTTGCATCCCTCTTTAGTTCTATTACAATTCTCATGCCTTCTCTGTCAGACTCATCTCTCAAGTCTGAAATTCCCTCAAGTTTCTTGTCTCTAACATATTCTGCGATCTTTTCAATCAGGGCTGATTTGTTTACCTGATATGGAATCTCTGTCACTACTATGCTGTGCCTTCCCTTTGCGTTTTCTTCAATCTCTGCGACGGCACGCATTTTCACCTTTCCTCTACCACTTCTGAATGCTTTCCTAATTCCTTCTTTTCCCATTATGGTTGCGCCTGTTGGAAAATCAGGTCCCTTGATCACCTTCATAAGGTCATCGATAGTTATTTCGGGATCTTCAATCATCAACTCTATTCCTTCAATAACCTCTCTAAGGTTGTGGGGAGGAATATTGGTGGCCATTCCTACGGCTATTCCTGAAGAACCGTTTACAAGGAGATTTGGAAATCTGCTTGGCAAAACCACTGGTTCTTTAAGCGTCTCATCAAAGTTTGGTCTGTAATCTACCGTTTCCTTACCGATATCCCTTAGCATCTCTGTTGCAATCTTAGTCATTTTTGACTCAGTATAACGCATTGCTGCTGCACTGTCGCCGTCAACACTACCGAAGTTTCCATGACCATCTACAAGTAGATATCTGGTATTAAAGTCCTGTGCTAGTCTAACCATTGCTCCGTATACAGAACTATCACCGTGTGGGTGATACTTACCAAGTACATCTCCGACAACCCTGGCAGACTTTCTGTACTGCTTGTCAGGTGTCATACCAAGTTCATCCATTGCATATAGGATTCTTCTGTGTACAGGTTTAAGTCCATCTCTTACATCAGGGAGAGCACGACTTACTATTACACTCATGGCATAATCCAGATAAGAGCTTTTCATTTTATCTTCAATATTTACATCAATCAACTTATCTCTTACGTTTTCGTTTTCCATTTTCTCCTCCTAGATGTCAAGATTCTTAACATACTTAGCATTCTCTTCTATAAATTCTCTTCTTGGTTCAACCTTGTCGCCCATAAGAGTTGTAAATATCTCATCTGCCGCTACTGCATCATCTACATTAACCTTAATCAATATCCTTGTATCAGGGTCCATTGTAGTGTCATATAACTGCTCTGCATTCATCTCTCCAAGACCTTTGTATCTTTGTATGTTATAGTTGGATCTTCCAATTTCTTCGAGAATTACATCCAGCTCTTTTTCTGTGTAACAGTAGTATTCTTTTCTGGCTTTTGAAACCTTGTAAAGTGGTGGCTGAGCTATATAAATATTTCCATTGTCGATCAAGCCCCTCATATATCTGTAGAAGAATGTAAGAAGAAGGGTTGCAATATGTGCACCGTCAACGTCGGCATCGGTCATTATTATGATCTTTCCATATCTAAGTTTCTTTATATCGAAATCTTCACCTATTCCAGCTCCAAAGGCTGTAATCATTGATTTTATTTCATTGTATCCGAGAATTTTATCCAGTCTTGCCTTTTCGACATTCATAATCTTACCTCTTAATGGAAGTATTGCCTGGAATTTTTTATCTCGTCCCTGTTTTGCACTACCACCCGCTGAATCTCCCTCGACTATATAGAGTTCTGTTTCATTGACATCACTGGACTGACAGTCTGCAAGCTTTCCAGGAAGGGTCGTATTGTCAAATATGCTTCTCTTTCTGGTAAGGTCTCTTGCTTTTCTGGCTGCTTCCCTTGCTCTTTTTGAACTGATTGCCTTATCAAGTATAACCTTGGACGTCTTGGGGTTTTCCTCAAGGTAATCATTCAGAAAGTCGTAGGTCAATGATTCAACAATTCCTCTTGTTTCACTGTTTCCAAGTTTTCCTTTTGTCTGTCCTTCAAACTGTGGTTCTGGTAGCTTAACTGAAAGAATTGCAGTCATGCCTTCCCTTATATCTTCACCTGAAAGATTGTCATCCTTGTCTTTTAGAAAATTATATCTTCTTGCGTAGTCATTTACGCACCTTGTAAGTGCTGTTCTAAGTCCTGAAAGATGTGTTCCACCCTCAGCAGTACCAATGTTATTTGCAAAAGTAAAGACATTTTCAGAATAAGTGTCTGTATATTGAACTGCCAGTTCAACAGTTGTGAAGTCCTTCTCAGCTTCGAAATATATGACCTGCTTGTGAATTGCAGTCTTATTTTTGTTTATATATTCAACAAATGATTTGATTCCACCTGTATAATGGAATTCCTTTTTTGCACCTGATCTTTTGTCCTCCAGGCTTATCTTAATTCCTTTATTTAGAAAAGCCATTTCCCTGAATCTGTGTTCAAGAGTATCAAAAACTACCTCAACGGTTTCAAATATCTGGTCGTCAGGCATGAAGTGAATCAAGGTTCCTGTTGTATCTGCTTCACCTATGCACCTGATATCTCCATCAGGTTCTCCTCTTTGGAAAGTTTGCTCATACTCTTTTCCATCTCTTTTAACTCTTGCAATCAACCATTCTGAAAGTGCATTTACTACGGATACACCTACTCCGTGCAAACCTCCAGATACCTTGTATGCAGAGTTATTGAATTTTCCTCCAGCATGCAGGATTGTAAGTACAGTCTCAACCGTCGATTTTCCAGTTTGAGGATGGGTTTCAACAGGTATACCGCTACCATTATCCTCAACCATTACTGAATTATCTTCAAGTATGGTTACACCTATGGTATCGCAAATACCAGCTAGAGCCTCGTCTATACTATTGTCAACCACCTCGTATACAAGATGGTGCAGACCTTTTGGTCCTGTGCTGCCTATATACATACCAGGTCTTTTTCTTACTGGTTCAAGACCCGTAAGTACCTGTATTTCATTGGCAGTATATTGCCTGCCGTTTTCATTTACATTAATATCATTGGCCATTTACTTCCCTCCAAGTTTTAATTCCTTTATACAGACATCCTTCCTGTACATAAAAATACTCTTTATTGTAACTCTCAAGACCATCTATCTCAACAGCATCTGTTGTGGTGATAAAGGTTTGCATTTTGCTGAACAATTTTGTGAGATACTTTCTTCTTTCCTCATCCAGCTCAGAGTATACATCATCAAGAAGAAGAACGGGATAATACCCTGTATCTTTCATAAGTATCTCAACCTCTGACAGCTTAAGTGTAAGTACCAGTGATCTTTGCTGTCCTTGTGATGCATATGTTTTTGAATCATTGTTATTTATCATTATACCAAAATCATCCCTGTGTGGGCCAATCTCAGTAGTACGAACTTCAATATCCTTATCTCTGTTTTTTCTTAATGACTCAGCCAGAATTCCCTCTACCTCACTTAATGTATCTCCACAGGGAACACTTGAAATATATTTAATATCAAGCTTTTCTTTTCCAGCTGTCAACATGTTGTGAATTTCACTTGATTCCTTCAAGAGTCGTTTAACATAATTATCCCTCTCAAGCATTATCAAAGCTCCGGATTTGGCTAGCTGAATATCAAATACATCCAGAAGACCTGCCATATCTCCTTTGAATCTGTAGGATTTTATAAGATTATTTCTCTGAAGAAGAATTTTGTAGTATCTTCTGAGATTGTAATGATAAAGAGGCTTTATCTGGGATATGCTAGCATCCAGATAAGTTCTTCTGTTACTAGGTCCTTCTTTTATAAGCTTTAAGTCCTCCGGTGAAAAAAGAACTACTTTAAGACCTGTGTCAAGCTCCTTGTAATTCTTAAGTTCAGTTTTATTTACCTTTATCCTCTTGGGCTTGTTTCTCTCAAGTTTAATCTCAGTCAACTTGTCTCTTTCACCAATTTTTAATTGAGTTCCAATATATGCCTCATCCTTTTGAAAGTTAATTATTTCCTTGTCCCTGTTGGTTCTGAAGGATCTGCCAGTTGAGCACAGATAAATAGCCTCAAGAAGATTTGTCTTTCCCTGGGCGTTTTTTCCCACAAGAATATTAATTCCAGGATTGAAGCTTACACCTACATTATTGTAATTTCTAAAATTTATCAGTCTTATTCCTTCAACTATCAATAATTACACTCCCCAGGACATAGGAATTTTGCCAATCATTATTATACCACAACAAACAGGTATTGGTCGTCTATCTCGACCTTGTCGTTCTTTCTTATTTTTTTCCCTCTTTCAAGAGCCACCTGATTGTTTACCTTAACCATACCATCAGCAATCATCATTTTTGCCTGTCCGCCTGTCTGGGCAATTCCACAATGCTTAAGAAACTGGTCGAGTTTTATGAATTCAGTATCAATCCTGATTTCCTCCATTATTAAACACTCCTTTAAAAATCATCCTGGGCTAGTCTTACGGGCAATACCAGATAAGTATAAGTATCATCATCCACACCATTTATTATACATGGATTCAGGCTTCCCACAAAGTTCATTACTATTTCCTCATTGTCCATTATTTTTATTCCTTCAAGTATATATCTAGAGTTAAAAGCTATATTAAGGTCATCTCCATCCTGATTGGAATTTATTTCCTCATGTACATCTCCCATTTCAGAATTTGACTTTATTATTAGTTCTCCATTTATTACAGAAATTTTTACAAGGTTTGCCTTCTCTTCCTTTGCTAGAAGTGATGCTCTTTCAAGTCCATTCTGAAGACTTCTTCTGTTTACATTTACCTTCGTCTTGTGGTCAGATCTCATAATATCCTTATAATTGAAGAACTGTCCCTCAAGCAGTTTTGAATACATTATTGTATCACCGATATTGAAAATCACCTGACCCTGAGAAAGACTTATCGTAAGGTCCTCTTCCTTATCCTCAAGTATCTTGTTTAGCTCATTTAGTGATCTACCAGGAATAATGATCTTTTCATCAATTTCTGAATCGGTTGGCATTCTTCTTAGTGCAAGTCTATATCCGTCCAGTGAAACAAAAGTTATCTCCTTATTGGCTATTTCCAATAGAACACCTGTAAGAGATGGTCTTGTTTCATCCTGAGTTGTAGCAAATACAGTTTGCCTTATGGCAGCTTTTAGTAAATCCTTTGATATTGTAAACTGGTTTTCTTCCATTATAATGGGAAGGTCTGGATAATCATCACCAGAATTTCCTATTATATTGAATTCTGCATTCTGACATTTGATGTTAACATGATTATCCTTTACATGAAAACTAATTGTGTCATCAGGAAGCTTTTTAACAATATCCCCGAATATCCTTGAATTAAGTACAATTTTCCCTTTCTCTTCAACAGATGCATCAATAAATGTTTCAATACTTATTTCAAGATCTGTAGCTGTAAGCTTTATTCCGCTATCTCTTGCCTCAATTAGGATGCCGTCCAATATCTGAAGCGTCGATCTTGTCGATATACCTCTTTGAGCCATTGTTATATGCCTTGAAAGTTCTTTTTGTTCTACTTTGAATTTCATTTTAATCCTCCTCGTTTGTAGAATAATAGAATAAGAAACTATAGTAGTAATAGTAGTAGGACATGTGATTATGTGGATAAGCCCATCAAATTATTTAACCCGTGTAGAAACGGGATTTAATAACCTGTGGATAACCTTGAAAAATTATTAGATCTTTTCCACAGAAATCACTTTCCCAGCTCCTCAATTATGATATCAATCTTATTACGTAACTGGTTGTCAGCCTTTAGGTCATTTATTACTTTCTCACAGGCATGAATAACAGTTGTATGGTCTCTGCCTCCAAATTCATCCCCTATTTTTGGAAGTGACATATCTGTGAGTTCTCTTGTAAGATACATAGCTATCTGTCTTGGATAAGCTATAGCCCTGGTACGTTTCTTGGAGTTGAAATCATCCATACGAATATCAAATCTTTTGGAAACTTTATCCTTGATCAGGTCAACAGTTATTTCAACAGGCTTGTTGTTGGACATAATATCCTTTAAGGCTTCTTCTGCAAGTTCTTCAGTAATAGCCTTGTTTGTAAGTGATGAATAAGCTACTACCCGAATAAGTGCTCCTTCAAGCTCTCTTATATTCGAGTGTATCTTGGTTGCTATGAACGACATTACATCGTCGGGTATCTCCATAGTTTCAAGATTAGCTTTCTTCCTTAATATAGCGATTCTGGTCTCAAGGTCCGGTGCTTGAATATCAGTTGTTAAACCCCACTCAAATCTTGATCTAAGTCTGTCCTCAAGTGTAGGGATATCTTTTGGCGGTCGGTCACTTGAAATTATTATCTGCTTGTTTGCATCATGAAGGGCATTGAAAGTATGAAAAAATTCTTCCTGGGTACCTTCTTTTCCTGCAATAAACTGAATGTCATCTATTAACAGTACATCGACATTTCTATATTTATTTCTGAATTCTTCATTTCTATATTCTCTAATTGAATTAATAAGTTCATTTGTAAATTTTTCGCTTGATACATATACTACCTTGGCTTTTGGATTCTGACTTAGAATATAATGGCCGATAGCGTGCATAAGATGGGTTTTTCCCAATCCTACTCCACCGTATATAAAGAGAGGATTATATGCCTGGGCAGGTGCTTCGGCAACAGCAACAGATGCAGCATGTGCAAATTCATTGCTTTTACCTGTTACAAATGTATTAAAGGAATACTTTGGATTAAGCTTGGATTTGTTCAGAATATCCTCATTTTCAACTTCTTTTGGTGATGGTGGTGCTGGCTGTACTTCTTCACCGGGTATTATAAAATTGATGTTATAATTGTCTCCGGTAATCTGGTTAATGGCATTTCTTATAAGATTGAAATACCTACCTTCCAGTATACCTTTTGTAAAATCATTGGGGGCTCCAAGTACAATTTCATCATCGGTTAAACTAATTGGTTCAATTGATTTAAGCCAGGTGTTGAAACTGACTTCAGTCAACTCAACCTTGATGAGATTCAGGACATCCTCCCAGATTTGGTCCAAATTCCTTTCCATAAAACTACCTCCCTAAAAATTATCAACAAATTTATCAACAGAAAACTATCAAAAATTTTAATTCAGTTGTATAATGGTTTCTGTGGATAAAAATATCAACTCTTTGTTGATTAAGTGAAAAAAAAATTAAGCAAGCTACTTGTCCACATTAATTAAAAGTCCAAATTGTGGATAAAAACTCAAATAAATTACGATTTCTTAACATAGAAACAGCGTTTTTTTATAAGTTATACACAAACTATCCACAAATTGTGCATAACCTAGGTTTATCCACTGCTATTTAAAACTTATCAACATCCTCTATCATCTTATCAAATAAAGGGTGGATATTCAATAAAATTATCCACAGATCACATATGGTTTTGAAATTCTGTTTTGTGGGTAGGAGTCAATTAAAAACCTTGACACATAGTGGCATTATACATATAATTTATAGTAGTGTTTTGTGTTATCAATTAGTTAACTCTATATTGTATATATAAGTAATATCTTTTATTACTTGAAGGAGGTGTGTTGGATGAAGAGAACGTTTCAACCAAAAAAGAGACAAAGAAGTAAAGAACACGGTTTTAGAAAAAGAATGAAAACGAGATCTGGCAGAGATATTCTAAGAGCTAGAAGAAAAAAAGGTAGAAAAAGACTTTCTGCATAAGGCCGCTTGTTAGTGGCCTTTTCTAACGAACGGGAAGTTTCTTCTATTCTTTAAGTGAAAGGCCGTTTTAAGGTGGAATTATAATGGATAAGAAAAACAGATTAAGAAAGAATATGGAGTTTAGGAAAGTTTATAAAGCACGAAAAAATTTCTGGAACAGAAATCTGATTCTCTATATCAGAAAAAATGGTACAGAAGAGACCAGGATTGGAGTAACAATCACCAAGAAAGTTGGAAATGCCGTAGTGAGAAATAAGCTAAAAAGACGCATCAAGGAACTTAACAGTGCTTATATTGCAAATCTCAAGAGCGGGTATGATATTGTTGTCATACCTAAAAAAAACGCTGTGGACTTGTCTTTTAAGGATCTGAATAGTGCCTTGAAACACATTTACAAGCTATCGGGTGTTTGGAAATAGGGTGATTAGATGACACGTATAGCGATATTGTTGATAAGATTCTACCAAAGAATTATCTCAAGATATATTCTTACTGGGAACAATTGCAGATTTTATCCCACCTGTTCAGAATATTCCCTTCAGGCTTATACAAAGTATGGATTTATAAAAGGTTCATATCTTTCTGCCAAGAGAATAGTCAGGTGTCATCCTTTTAATGAGGGAGGATATGATCCGCTTAAATAATGGGAGGTTAACAAATGATGGGATTTCTAGGTAACATACTGGGATCATTGTTGAGATTTGTATATGATATTGTCACATCAACTTTAGGAACAGAACCAGAGTCAATTTCATTCTATGCATTGGCTATTATCTTGACTACTATAGTATTCAAATTGATGCTTTTGCCAATAAATCTTCAGCAGACAAAGTCTACTCGTAAAATGAGTGAAGTACAGCCTTTGATGAAGGAGATTCAGACAAAATACAAGAACGATCCGCCAAAAATGCAGGAAAAAATGCAGGAACTTTACAAAGAGCACAAATATAATCCAGCATCTGGTTGTCTGATACTTATTATACAGTTACCGATTATATTTGCATTCTTTACAGTATTTAGACAGCCTGAAATATATGCTTTCAGCGATCCAGGCATGTATGAGAGTATGGCCAAGAACTTTTTGTGGATTGGCAACCTTGAAAATCCAGATCCATTACTATGGGGACTGCCACTTTTAGCTGCTGCCACAACATTCTTACAGAGCAAGACAATGAGCACCGGATCAAAGGATCCTCAGGCTCAATCTACTCAGAAAATAATGAATTACATGCTGCCTGTTATGATATTTTGGGCTTCAAGAAGCTTTCCAGCTGGACTGGCACTATATTGGGTAGTAAGTAACTTTTTCACAATAATACAGCAAGTTATTACAAACAGGTCTTTAATGAAAATTAAGGGGGCAAAATAGTATGAAATTTGTTGTAAAAACTGCCAAAACAGTTGAAGAAGCTTTACAAGAAGCTTTGGTTGAACTTAAAGCAACAGAAAAGGAAGTAGAGTATGAAATTATAGAGGAAGCTTCTAAAGGTTTATTTGGACTGATAGGTACTAAGGAAGCAAAAATAAAGGTTGTGCTAAAAAACGACCCAGAAGAGAAGGCTGACAAGTTTTTAGATGGTATTCTTAAGGGAATGGGAATTATAGCTCTTTATGACATCTCAATTGAAGAGGATATAATGAAGATTGAGATTAACAATATCTCTTCATCAGACATGGGTATTCTAATAGGTAAAAGAGGAAATACTCTTGATTCCATACAATATCTTTTAAGTCTCGCTATTAATAAGGAGCGAGAGAACTACTTGAAGGTTATCCTAGATGCAGAAGGATATAGGGCAAAGCGTGAGGAAACTTTAAAGAGACTTGCAAATAAAATGGCTGAAAAAGCTAAGTATAGCAAGAGACCTGTCAAGCTTGAGCCCATGAATCCTTATGAAAGAAGAATAATTCATTCGGCTTTACAGGAATTTGAGGGAGTCAGCACTTACAGCGAAGGCAATGAACCATACAGAAGAGTAGTAATAGTAACCAAGTAGAATAAAAAGCCCAATTGTTGGGCTTTTATTTTTTTAGCCTCTCCCCCACTTTCTGTAACTGTAAGATAATGTTTTTTTCAAAAATGTAATAAACTCCATTGAATTATTGTTATAATAAAGTAAAATAAGTTAGTTAAGTATGTTTTTAGATAGAAGAGGTGATTTTATGTCAGAAACAATTGCTGCAATCTCCACAGCTGTAGGTGAAGCCGGGATTGGAATTGTAAGAATGAGCGGAAGAGAGTCATTGCAGATTGCAAAGAAGATTTTCGCAAGATTCAAGGATCAGGAAGTTGATAAGAAGGATAATAAAAGACTTTTATATGGACATATATTTGATGGAGATACAATTGTAGATGAGGTTATGGTGGCATTCATGTATGAGCCATATACCTATACTAGAGAAAATATGGTAGAGATTTATTGCCATGGCGGTATAATTCCTGTTAAGAAGACATTGGAACTGCTGCTAAAAAATGGAGCCAGATTAGCGCAACCAGGAGAATTTACGAAGAGAGCATTTCTTAATGGACGACTTGACCTTTCACAGGCAGAAGCTGTAATAGATATTATCAAATCCAAGACTGAAAAAAGTTACGATGTATCGATAAATCAGCTCCATGGAAGCCTGAGTAGAGAAGTTGAGGAAATAAGAAGAGTTCTACTTGGTATGATTGCACACATTGAAGTTTCAATTGATTTTCCGGAGGATGACATAGAAGAGGTGACCTATGATGAGTTAATCAGAGATGGAAACCAGGTTAAGGAGAGAATTGCAAAGCTCCTTGCAACATCAGGAAGAGGCAAAATACTACGAGACGGCTTGAATACAGTTATTCTTGGAAAGCCAAATGTTGGCAAGTCCTCCCTGCTCAATGCAGTATTAAGAGAAAACAGAGCCATAGTAACTGATGTACCTGGAACAACCAGGGATATCATTGAAGAGTATGTAAACATAGACGGCATTCCCCTGAAGATAATGGACACAGCAGGGATTAGACAAACAGAAGACATGGTCGAAAAAATAGGAGTTGACAGGGCAAAAGAGACGCTGGAGAAAGCAGACCTAATAATTGCAATATTTGATATATCCAGAAGTCTTTCTGAAGACGACCATCACATAATTGAACTAATAAAAGATAAGAAGACAATAGTACTCTTAAATAAAACAGATCTTCCCAATGAATATGATGAAGAGCTGTTCAGGAAATATTTCGATGCGAGTCAGATAATCAGCACATCCATGATCAAAGGTGTAGGAATAGATGAGCTCGAGAATGCGATTAGAGCAATGTTTTATGGCGGAGACATACAATTGGACTCTGAGATGATAATTACCAATATAAGGCACAAGAACCAGCTTGAGAGAGCGATGGAAAATATTGGAAGTGTATTAAATGACCTTGGCCGGGAAATACCACTGGACTGCCTTGAGGTGGATCTGAGGAGCTGCTGGGAAAATCTGGGAGAAATCACAGGAGAAAGTATAAATGAGGATATCCTGGACAAGATTTTCAGTGAGTTTTGCATAGGCAAGTAGATAATGTTAGAAAGGTGAGCAAAATGATTGAGACAAAAACCTATTTAGGTGGAAAATATGATGTAGTTGTTATCGGTGCAGGCCATGCAGGTGTTGAAGCAGCACTTGCATCGAGTAGAATGGGACTTCAGACTCTAATACTTACCATCAGTCTTGATGGTATAGTTGCATTGTCCTGTAATCCCAACATTGGCGGAACTGGAAAAGGCCATTTGGTAAGGGAAATTGATGCTCTTGGCGGAGAAATGGCATTAAACATTGACAAGTCCTTTATACAGAGCAGAATGTTGAATCTCTCCAAAGGTCCTGCAGTGCACTCTTTGAGGGTGCAGGCAGACAAGAAAATGTATCACATGGAAATGAAGAAAATATTGGAAGATGAGCCAAATCTAACATTGAGACAAGGTGAAGCAATAGATATTGTAGTTGAAGATGATACAGTAAAGGGAGTTGTGACCAGAAACGGTGCAATATTTGAAACTGCTGCTGTTGTAATCGCTACAGGCACTTATCTAGGTGGAAGGGTCTATATTGGAGAAGTTAACTATCAATCAGGTCCTGATGGAATGTTCCCCTCCCTCCTGCTTTCGGATTCCTTGAAGGAAAAAGGATTCAATTTAAGAAGGATGAAGACGGGTACACCTGCCAGAGTCCATAAGGATAGCATAGACTACTCGGTTATGGAGATACAACCTGGTGATGAAGAAGTGATACCATTTTCATTTTTGAATATGGACAAAAGCTTCGATTTTGAACAGGTTCCCTGCTACCTAACCTATACCACCGAGGGAACACACGATATAATCAGACAGAACCTGGACAGATCCCCAATGTTTTCAGGCTATATTGAGGGTGTTGGACCAAGATATTGTCCATCCATCGAAGATAAGGTTGTGAGATTTGGAGACAGGGACAAGCATCAGGTCTTTATTGAACCGGAAGGACTCTCGACCAAGGAAATGTATGTTCAGGGAGTAAGCTCTTCACTGCCTGAAGAGGTACAGATTGACATGTATAAGAAGATTAAGGGGCTTGAAAATGTTCAATTCATGAGAACTGCATATGCCATTGAATATGATTCGATCAATCCCACAATGCTGAAACTATCCCTTGAACACAAAGAAATAAATAATCTGTTTTTTGCAGGACAGATCAATGGATCTTCAGGATATGAAGAGGCAGCAGCCCAAGGTCTTATAGCAGGCATAAATGCATCTCAGAATATAAAAGGCAAAGATCCATTTATAGTAGATAGATCAGAAGCATATATTGGAGTGCTGATAGATGATCTAGTGACAAAAGGCACAGATGAGCCATACAGAATGATGACATCAAGGGCTGAGTACAGACTTACGCTGAGGCAGGACAATGCGGACCTAAGACTTACCAAAATGGGTTATGAGCTAGGTTTGGTAACTGAGGAGCGATACAGGAAGACAATTGAGAAAGAAGAATTGATCCAGGGAGAACTAGAGAGACTCCAAAAAATAGTAATAAACCCGACTCAAAAGAACAATGAAATTCTTGAAAAACTAGGTTCAACTGAAATAAGAAATTCAACTACATTATATGACCTGATCAAGAGACCTGAAATCTCATACGAAAGCACAGCAGTATTCGATCCGAAAAGAGATATTTTGTTGAAAGAGATCAGATTGCAGGTTGAGACTCAAATCAAGTACGAAGGATATATCAAAAAGCAGATGCAGCAGATTGAACAATTTAAGAAGCTTGAAAACAAGAAGCTCGATGTAGAATTTGATTACTCCAAGGTAAGGGGATTAAGTACTGAAGCCACGCAGAAGCTATCAGCAATAAAGCCGGATTCTGTTGGTCAGGCATCGAGAATATCGGGAGTAACTCCAGCGGATATCAATGTTCTTTTAATACACCTTGAGCAGAGACGAAGGAGTGGTGAAAAAAATGACAGATAATAGGCTTAAGAGACTGTCACATTCCATGGACATTGAACTTAGCGATGAGATGATTGATGATTTTTCAGCATACAAGGAATTATTAAAAGAATGGAACGAAAAGATCAATATTACAACCATTACAGATGATGAAGAAATCGATAAGAAACATTTTGCTGACAGCCTCTCCCCTGCACTTACGGGATTATTTGATGGCAGTGAGAGGATAATTGATGTCGGGACTGGTGGTGGATTTCCAGGTTTGCCGCTTAAAATAAGGAATAGGGGCCTTCGAGTAACACTTTTGGATAGCCTAAACAAGCGGATAGTATTTTTAAATCATGTAATCGAGCAACTTAATCTGAATGGAATAGAAGCAGTACACGGTAGAGCTGAAGAGTTGGGTCTGAAAGACGAGTATCGCGAAAAATACGACATATGCGTATCCAGGGCTGTCGCTTCATTGGATACCCTCTGTGAATACTGCATGCCATTCGTGAAGGTTGGAGGATACTTTATTTCAATGAAAGGGCCAGACATAGACGAGGAAGTTGAAGCCAGCAAGAAAGCAATCAATATATTGGGTGGAACTGTTGAGAAAATTGATTATGTCCGTATTCCAGAAAGTGATATCGTTCATTCGCTGGTTGTAATTAAGAAGACCGGAAACACTCCAAAGAAGTATCCACGGGCAGGAGGAAAGCCTAAAAAGACTCCAATAAAGTAGAGAAGCAGACTCACTGGTTGGTTCAGATCATTTGACCAACCTTTGAAACACTTGATATGACTAGTTTACATGGGAATGTTCCACGTGAAACAATATAATTGTTTCACGTGGAACATTTTTGTTTTAAAATACTAAATATATGTTATGATATATTTAATGGGTCAATCATTGATGGCTTATGTGTGATGGAAGCAATTTCATGTTACAGGGACAGTGGGGAGTGTTTATATGGGAAAAACCATTGCGATTTTCAATCAAAAAGGTGGCGTTGGCAAGACCACAACAAGTATCAATCTGGCTGCAGGACTTGGCAAGTTGGGAAAAAATGTTCTGCTTGTTGATATAGACCCGCAAGGGAATTGCTCATCAGGTATTGGAATTGACAGAAATGAAGCAAATACCCTGGTCTATGATATTCTCACGGGAGAATCAAAAATACAGGAAGGCATATACGAGACCAATGCTGAGAATGTAAGCATTATACCTTCAAACAACCAGTTGGCTGGCCTGGAGATTGAATTGGCTCGCAGTGGTGACTGGGAGGATTCTCTAAAGACTACAATTGATGAGATAAGAGAACATTACGAGTACATTATTATCGACTGCCCTCCTTCCCTTGGGATCTTAAGTGTTATGGGTCTTATTGCTGCGGACAGTGTTATAATTCCAATTCAATGCGAATACTATGCGCTTGAAGGTGTAAGCCAGTTGTTTCAGACGATTGAGCTTGTAAAGAAAAATTACAATTCCAATCTTGAAGTTGAAGGTGTAGTACTTAGCATGTTCGATGGAAGAACAAATTTATCCATTCAGGTTGTTGAGGAAGTTAAGTCTTTCTTTAAAGGGAAAGTTTATACAAGCATAATACCTAGAAATGTAAGATTGGCTGAGGCACCATCATATGGGCTCTCAATCCATGACTATGACTCAAAGTCCAAGGGATCAGAGTCTTATATGGATCTTGCCGAAGAATTCCTGTTTTTGCAGGATTAGTTTATTGAGTACAGGAAAGGAAGTGTTACCAATGACCAGTAAAAAAAGGGGTCTTGGAAAGGGTTTGTCAGCATTGATTCAAGACAAGGAGAAGGTTGACACGCTTATAAGTGATTCCACCATCAATCCAGATGAGTCAGTTGTTTCACTGCCGCTTGCAAACATAAAACCAAAGCCTGACCAGCCAAGAAAAATCTTTCAGGAAGATGCATTGGAGGACCTTGCGCAATCAATAAGAGAAAATGGTGTAATACAGCCAATTATTGTAAGAAAGTCAGAAGATGAACACGAGATAATCGCTGGCGAAAGAAGATGGAGAGCTGCAAAAGAGGCAGGTCTTGAAGAAATTCCTTGCATTGTAAGGGATATTGACAATATTACGGCAGACAGAATTTCACTGATAGAAAACATCCAAAGAGAAAACCTAAACCCTATCGAGGAAGCCCAAGCTTATAAAAGAATTATGAAGGAATATAATCTTAAGCAGGAAGAGCTCGCAAAGGCTGTGGGAAAAAGCAGGTCGTATATCAGCAATAATATGAGACTTTTAAATCTGGATGAGAAGGTTGTACAATATATATACGAAGGGAAAATTTCCGGAGGCCATGGAAAGGCACTACTGGGAATAAAAACCAAGGATGAGCAACTCAAGGCTGCAGAACGAATCATTCAATTTGGTTTAAATGTCAGAGACACTGAAAGCAACGTTAAAAAGAAGAAAAAGACAAGGTCAAAGAAAAAAAAGGAAAACTATATAGTTGATCTGGAAGAGCAGCTTATGAGTGTACTTGGCACCAAGGTAACCCTTAATGCTGGAAGAAAGTCCGGGAAAATAGAGATAGAGTATTATAATGATGATGACTTGGAACGTCTAATTGACTTGATTACAGGGTAATGTTCCACGTGAAACATTAAGGAGGTTATACGATGGAAGTGAATATTTTTCAGGTCGATGCATTTACAAGAGAGCCATTTGGTGGAAATCCAGCGGGTGTTATTACAAATTCAAAGGGAATATCCGAAGAGAATATGCAAAAAATTGCAAATGAGATGAATCTGTCGGAAACAGCCTTCGTAAGACAACTTGATGACTGTTATTTTAAAATCAGATATTTCACTCCACTCTGTGAAGTAGATTTATGCGGACATGCGACAATTGCAGCTATCCATACGCTTGCTAATAAAGGTTATATCAGGCCAATTGAGAATGGATCAAAGATGGCAACGATTGAGACAGGGGTTGGTCCACTACAGGTTGAGATTGATTTCGAGAATTTCTCTCCAGTCAATATCACTATGAGTCAGGACAAACCAAGATCAGTTGGAGTTGTAGAGGATACAAAAGAACTGCTGGAGTGTTTTGGACTAGACGGCGAAGATGTTGGTGTTGTAGATGAGAAACTTGCCCCGGAGATGATATCAACAGGACTGCCAGATATAATGCTTCCTATTAGGGACAAGGAAACACTTCTTAAAATGGAGGTTGATTTTTGCAGATTGAGAGACCTTAGCATAAAACTGGGAGTAACAGGAGTTCATGCATTTTATATCGAAGCTGGAGAAGAGATTGCACATGCAAGGAATTTCGGACCAGCCGTAGGAATCGATGAGGAAGCTGCAACTGGTACTGCAAATGGTGCATTGATATACTATCTTAAAAAAAATGGCATACTAAAGGGAAACAGTCTGGTAGTCCATCAGGGAGAATCAATGAACAGAAGGAGTATAATCAACTGCTATATTGAAGGGACCGAGGATAATTACTCTGTCAAGGTTGGAGGATCTGCGACAATAGTTATGGAAGGGATTATTAAATTCTAAATATATACGGAGGTGCAACATGTTAATTGAAAGAACGGCGAAAGATTTTGTATACGATGTAGCAAGTGAGAGCCCGACACCAGGAGGTGGAAGTGTAGCCGCATTAGTTGGAAGTCTCGGAGGAGCCCTTACCAATATGGTTGGAAATCTTACGATTGACAAAAAGATCTATGCTGAGGTCCCTGAGGACAAGAAAATTTGTATGGAAAGTAACTTCAAGGAAATTTCAAGGCTTGTTGATGAGCTTTTAAATCTTGTAGATGAGGATTCTACTGCGTTTGATGACGTTATGCAAGCTTTTAAGCTTCCAAAGGAAACTGAAGAGGATAAAAGGGATAGATCTGAAGCCATACAGACTGGCTACAAGAAAGCACTGGAAGTACCGCTTAGATGTGGAGAGACTTGTTATAATGTACTGATGCTGCAGGATGTATTTGCTGAACACGGTAACATCCATGCAATTACAGATGTTGGTGTTGGTACGCTGTTGGCATATGCAGGACTGGAAGGAGCACTTTTCAATGTTACAATCAACTTAAAGAGCATCAAGGATCAGGAGTATAAAAACGAGATAGAAACTAGGGTTGATAAGCTTCTTACAGAGGGTAAAGGATTAAGGGACAGTCTATTGGATGTAGTTTACATGAGATTGAAAGCATAGAAAATCAATCGCAAAAAAGATCAATTTGAAGGGTGAAGAAGTAAATTTCTTCGCCCTTTTTTAATACTTTGTATGTAGATAAGAATTGACAAAAATCCAGTTAATTTACAGTTAGCCATTAATAGATTGTAAGGAGAGTTTTAAAGTGATAAAATAAGCAGGTAAGAGAGAAAATGAAATACCTAGAGGTGAACATATGTACTATTTAGATAATGCAGCAACTACTTTTCCAAAACCACAGGAAGTCTATGATGAGATATATAAAGCTATGACAGAGTATGGTGCAAACCCTGGAAGATCAGGTCATGACCTTGCACTTAAGGCTTCAAGAGGGATATATGGGACAAGGGACCTAATCGCGAATTTGTTTTCAGTAGAGAACCCCATGAACATAATATTTACTCATAATTGTACAGAAAGTCTCAATATTGCAATCAAGGGCTACCTAAAGCCAGGCGATCACGTTTTAACCACATCAATGGAGCATAACTCAGTTCTTAGACCAATTAAGCACCTAGAGTCAATTGGTGTTGAAAACACAATCGTAAGGGCAGATAGCGATGGCCAAATAGATCCTGAGAAGTTAAAAAAGGCAATCAAACACAACACAAAACTTATTGTCACAACTCATGTGTCGAATCTGACTGGTACAATTATGCCTGTAAAAGAAATCGGTAGGGTTGCAAAAGAGCATGGAATTACCTATCTGCTTGATGCTGCTCAGTCGGCAGGTGTGTATGATATTGATGTGGATGAGCTTGGAGTCCATATGCTGGCTTTTCCAGGGCACAAGGGCTTGTTGGGTCCCCAAGGCACAGGAGGGTTGTATATAAGAGAAGGTCTTCAGGTAGAACAGTTTATACAGGGAGGTACGGGAAGTGCATCCTATTCGTTACAGCAGCCAGATGAGATGCCTGACAAGTTTGAAAGCGGCACTCCAAATTCCCCAGGTATAATTGGATTGGGTAGAGGTATCCAGTATATATTGAAAAGAGGGATTGAGAATATTAGAAGCCATGAAGAAAAACTTACGACTTACTTTTTGGAAGAAATATCCAAAATTGATGGAATAAGGGTTTACGGACCATGCAATGCATCACTGCAGGGAGCTGTTGTAGCTTTGAACATAAGGGACCTTGATTCTTCAGAGGTATCATATGTCCTTAATGAAGAGTTTGGGATATACGTTAGACCAGGACTTCACTGTGCGCCTTTGGCTCATGAGACCATTGGGACTATGGAGCAAGGGGTTGTTAGATTCAGTTTTGGTCCTTTTAACAAACAAGAGGAACTGGAATATGCAATCAAGGCATTGCATAGAATCTCAAAAGAGATATAGGAGTGATCGGATGGTACAGCTTCTGGATTTTATAGACTTAAATTCAACATATTTTATAATTGCTTTATCGGTTGCGTTTTTAGTGGTTCTCATTTTGTACATAGCTCAGATAAGAGAGTACAGAAAGCACAAGGAAAGATATGATTCCTTGACCAGAGGACTCTCCGGTGCCAATATTGAGGATCTTTTCATTAGGATTAATTCTGAGCTAAGTAGCATTAACAGAGATATAAATCTTATTGAAGACAACATTGAAACAATTGAGACCAAGGTAACGTTTACTATTCAAAAGATGGGGTTTGTCAGATATAATGCATTTGCAGATACGGGCAGTGAATTGAGTTTTTCAATAGCCCTTATGGATGCTTACAACAACGGTTTTGTCTTAACAAGTATCTACGGGAGGGAACAGGCAGTCATGTTTGGTAAGCCCATTCAGAATGCAAACTGCAATGTACCATTGTCACCTGAGGAGATGACAGCAATTAACAGAGCTCTTATGGGTGAGAGCTCTGAAAAAATACTGTAACAGGAGAAATTTATGGATAAATATCTATTTATAGTGAATCCCACGGCCGGAAGTGGAAAGACAAAGACATATATTCAATTTATTGAAGACTATATGTCAAGTTCAAACCGGGAATATAAACTTGTAGTAACAACGCGGCCAAAGGAAGCGACGCTAATTGTTACAGAAAACCCTGATTACAACATATGTGTTTCAGTTGGAGGGGATGGTACTACGAATGAAGTTGCCAAGGGAATCCTTGAAAGAGGTTCTGGCATACTTGGTATCATTCCATCTGGAACCGGCAATGATATGGCCCAGGCTCTTAAACTTGACATGGATAGGAACAGAGCCATTCAAAGGGTTTTAAACGGTAAAGTTGCAAGTATAGATCTAGGAAAGGTCAGAGGTGACTACTTCTTCAATATTGCAAGCGTTGGATTCGATGCCTGGGTTGTAAGTGAAACCGACAAGATTAAGAGAGTTGTAAAGGGAAAAACAGCATATGTATTGGGAGTTCTAGCAGGTCTGTTAACATACCGGAGCAGAGAAGTATCAATAGAAATTGATGGTATGACAATCAAAAGAAAGGCTACACTGGTTGCTGTTGGCAATGGACAATCATACGGAGGAGGTATGAAAATACTCCCAATGGCCAGCATATATGACGATATGCTGGATGTTTGTGTGGTGAAGGATATAAGCAATCTAAAGATTTTATTTCTCTTTCCTTCCATTTTCAAAGGTGAACATATAAAGTATAAAAAACACGTTGAGTTTTTTAGGGGACGAAATGTTAAGGTCACCCTAGACTACAGGCAACTTCTGAATATTGATGGTGAATTATTTGTTATTGAAGATGAAGTTGTAGAATTTACCCTGTCCAATAAGAAATTAAGCGTAATTACTTAGAGAAATATTGTTAAGTTTTCTTAACAAATTACCCTGAAAGGAACTTACATATTTTGACACGTACAGACCACTGACTATTACAGCTCTAAGGGAAATTGTTATGGGAAAACAATTTTAGTATCTTGTTACAGTGAGATGGTCAATCATAGTTGATTTTATATACCCTGGTTGGTATAATGTTCTTGTTAATGTTACAAAACGGTTACAAAACTTTCAATTAACTTAGACCACATATTAAAGCCTGCTTAATGGGCTCAGCTTGGAGGCGATTCATTGATGAAGCTTGATTCCTCAATACTTGACTTTATAAATAAAAACATCAAAATTGACATAAAAGGGAATAGTAAGAAATGGAAATTAAATAATGACAGATTTAGAAGATTTTTAGCAGCTATTACAGTTGTGGCTGTCATAGGGATAAGCTTTGTTAGCTACTCTGTCAACGATACAAGGACCAAGGCAGTTGATGTATACTTGGGAGATGAGTATATAGGAGTGGTAAGAACTGAGGATGAAGCACTCCAGATCTACAAGGATCTTGAAGAAAGTCTTAAGAGTACATATGACATGGGTGTAGTACTTGATAAGGAGCTTAAATTCGAGGAAACCAATGCCAAAGATGAAGCTTTAACAAGTGCAAAAGATATTAAGTCAAATATAGAAAATCATATAAATGTAAGTGTTGCTGGATTTGAACTGATTGTAGACGGAGAAAGCTTTGGAGTTTTCAAGTCAGGTCAGGATGTGGAGTATATTCTGGACTCTGTTAAATCATCATTTCTGCCGCAAGTTGTTGGTGAAGAAGAGGATTTAGACTCTGAGGTAGTTGGAATAACGGCTCCTAAAACACACACAGTCCAAGAGGGAGATAATTACTGGACAATTGCAAGACAGTATAACTTGACATCAAGCGCATTGGAAGAAGCTAATCCGGGAGTTAATCCTTCCAGATTGCAAGCAGGAGATGTTATAAACCTTACAACAGATACTGGAGCACGAGAAGAGGTAGCTCAGGTAGATGTACCAGTTATTGATAATAACGCTGATATAAAGGAAGTTGATTTTACAGAGGAAATTGAAGTAGTAAAAATAGAAACCAGCTACAGCAAGCTGGATGATCCTGATGAAACTATTGCCAGGATTAGAAAAGGAAAAGAAGAAATGAGGACCCACATTGTTGAGGTGGGGGAAAGCTATTGGATTATTGCAAAAATGTATGACACTACTGTTGAAGAATTATTAAGTGCAAATCCAGACCAGGATTCACAGAGGCTTAAACCAGGAGATGAGGTAAATCTTTTTGTACCGACACCTCTTCTTACAGTAAAGACAGTAGAGCAGGTACAGTATACTGAAGAAACAAACTTTGAAACACAAGTCATATATGACGATTCAATGTACAAGAACAAGAAGAATATTACAACAAAAGGTGTAAAAGGAACATCTGAAATTGTCGCCAACATAACCAAATTAAATGGTATTGTTGAAGACAAGGAAATAATAACTACGAAAACAATAGTGGAACCTGTAACCGAAGTTGTTGTTCAAGGAACTAAGGAACTTCCAAAGACAGCAGCCACAGGATCATTTATGGTCCCAACCAGTGGTAGACTTTCATCACCATATGGTATGAGAGGTGGCAGTATGCATAGGGGTATTGACCTTGCAAATAGAACTGGTACAAACATTTATGCTTCTGACGGTGGAAGAGTAACCTTTGCAGGTTATAAGGGAAGCTATGGATATATGATTGAAATCAACCATGAAAATGGATACGTAACAAGATATGCACATGCAAGCAAGTTGCTTGTTAGATCAGGAGAAAGAGTATACAGAGGACAGCATATTGCTGAAATGGGAAATACCGGAAGATCTACAGGCCCTCATCTACACTTTGAGGTTCTTGCAAACGGAGCTCATCAAAATCCAAGCAGGTTTATATATTAGCAAACTAACAGGAAGCGTGGAATACTCCACACTTCCTTTTTTATGCCTTATATTATGACAACATTGTTAAGAGCAAGGTGATTATTCCAAACAAGGAGGTTATTACCAAAACAAAGGGAAGGATTATTCTGAGAATCTCACCTTCCTTACCAAGTATTCCAGCAGTAGTGGCTCCAAGCACGATATTGCTGGGGGCTATTGATGTGCCAATACTACCACCGGCAGTCTGTGCACCAAGAAGAAGATAGCTTTCAACATTGAGTATATTTGACAATGAGTATTGGAAACTTCCAAAGAGAATGTTTGATGACATATTGCTGCTTGTAATAAACGCTCCTACAAGACCTATAAAGGGACTCACACCAGAATAATATTCACCAAATAAAGATGAAACACCATAGGCAAGGATATCCGTCTGTCCAGTACCTGTCATAATTCTTGAAATCCCTATAAGTGACAATACTGCAATGCTCGAAGGAAGAGCTTTTCTTATCGTTCTGGATAATATCAACTGCATGCTTTTTTTTCTAATAAACCCTTTTTGAATATAAAAGAAGTATCCCATAATAGCAGACAATGAAAGGAAAAAAGACGCATGTGTAAAGGGCTTTATCGATGCATATACTTGAATTTCTGGATTATAAGCGCCAAGCCCGGACATTGTTGAAGGGAAGTAAGGTCCATAGCTTATGGATCCCATCAATTGGTTTAGAGGAGCAACCAAAAGAACAATAATTGTTAGGAGAGTCATTACAATGTATGGGAAAAATGCCTGAGGTATATTCATTCCATTGGCTGAGTTTGATTTTAAGTTTTTGGACTCTCTGTACATAACACGACTGTTCTCGATAGACCAATATTCTCTATAAATTGGAAGTCTTGAAGTAATTAAAAGTACTCCTGCAGACAATACACTTGGAATGAAAACTCCCAGGTCAGGGTTGATTTGAGTAATTACAATCTGTCCAAAGCCTTGGGTGATAGATACAAGAAATATTGCAGCAAAGCCCTTTTTTATTGCCTTGTTACCCCCATAAAAGCAGGCAATGATAAAACCAGCTGAAAGGTTAAGTATGGCAAGCAAAATTGAGGTGTAAAATGCAGCAGTAGCGGTTGAGGCAATATCAGTCTGCAGTATAAGGGCATGCCATGCCAGTGCCAGAGTACCAAATGTACCTGCCCAGCAATGACCGATTAAAGGAATTACAACCGCCCATATGGGTTTAACCCCAATACCGATCAATAAGGGGGCTGTTACCAGGATGGGGACCCCAAACCCAGTCACCCCTTGTAGAAAGCTTGAAAAAACAACACCAATAAGCAATATCCTTATCAATTCATTTGGAGCTGCAGAGTTGAATGCTCTGTTAAGCACTTCAAAAGCTCTAGCTTCCTTGCTGGTTTCATAAAGAAGTATTGCAGTGATTACAACTGAAATTATACTGATAGCACTCCAAAGGGCTTTTCCTGATTCTACCAATATAAGTTCAGGGGTAGCCTTGAAAACTATAAATGAAGTTATCAGGGTTATCAAAAGTGAAAGGGGAGCTGCCTTAATGGCAGACCACTTGAGGACCATCATAAGAAAGACAAGTACAAAAATAGGCATAGCTGAAACAAACCAAAAGAAGACATTAAATTGTATATTCATATGTATACACCTCACATTCGATTATTATACCCATCTTATTATGGATATCTACAGTATACAATGCATATTTTTGCTAATACACTTCTTATAAATTATCCCATAAGGACATACAAACTATCCAAAGAAAGAAAAAAAACGGCATAACCTTATCATATTATGCTAAGGTCTCATTCAATATTTAGTGATAAAATTTACAATAAGTTATGAATCGAGAAATATCCGTCGATTGGCAACTTGCCATGATGTGATGAAAGTAAAAAAAGGAGTGAGATAATGATTCTGGGACTGGTCAAAAAAAATACATATCAGGACTCTGTCAATTTAATGCTATTGAGCACAAGACTTACTGAAAAGGAAGGTGTGCGGAAGGTTTCGATAATGATGGGAACACCCGCAAATAAAGATATATTCAGAAATACCGGAATGTACTGCAGTGAATTTGAAACAGCTAATCCAAATGATATTTGTATTTCTGTCGATACAGATTCTTCTGAAAAGCTGTCGACAATTAGCGAAGAGTTGGATGCATTCATATCAGACCTTTCATCTAGTTCAAGTGAAAGCAAGCTTAGAAAAGCAAAAAGTTTAAAGGGAGCGCTCAACAAAATTGAGAACCCGAATTTAGCGATTATTTCAATTCCAGGAGAATACGTTTACGAAGAGGGAAAGAGACTCCTTGAAAATGGCATGAACTTATTTGTATTTAGTGACAATGTTAACTATGAGGAAGAAAAGAAACTCAAGGAAATTGCAAGAGAAAAAGGCTTGATTGTAATGGGACCAGACTGTGGAACCGGTATTATACTGGGGGTGCCGTTGGCTTTCGCCAATGTAGTCAGCAGAGGAAGCATAGGTGTTGTTGGAGCTTCAGGGACCGGTATCCAGGAAATTACAAGCATCATAGGTAGATTGGGAGAAGGAGTGTCACACGCCATAGGATTGGGAGGAAGGGATCTCTCAGAGGAAATAGGTGGAATATCTGCTGAAATAGCATTGAACTTCCTGAAGGAGGACATTGACACAGAAGTAATTGTGTTTGTATCGAAACCTCCTGCACGTGATGTAAGAGACAAAATTGTGGAGAAGTTAAAACAAATCAATAAAACAACCGTTGCAGTATTTTTGGGAGAAAAAAGCTTAAGCCAGGATGAAAACATTCACTATGTATCAACACTGGAGGATGCTGCAAATCTGGCGTTTTACCTGTCCAGAAGCAAAAGAGTAAACAAAGAAACCTTTATGGTCATAAAGGATCGACTTGATACTTTAAGACTAAATCCCAAGCAGAATAGAATCCATGGATATTACGGAGGAGGTACTCTGGCTGGTGAGGCTAAGGAAATTTTGGCAAAATATATTTCAAGTGAAGGGAATAAAATAATAGACTATGGTGATGACCAGTATACTAAAGGGAGACCTCATCCAATGATAGACCCGAGCACAAGAATCGAAGCAATCAAGAAGCTTAAGGATGATGAGTCGGTTGCAATAGTATTATTTGACAATGTTATTGGCCATGGTTCAAGCACAGATATGGCAGGAGCTTTGGGACCGCATATCAAGGACGTTCTTGAGTACAAACGTTCAAGGAATCAGGATATTGTTTTTATAGCTTCAGTTTGTGGGACAGAAGAGGATATCCAGATTTATTCAAAGCAGGTAAAAGAGCTTGAAAAATCAGGAGTAGTCGTTTTGGATACTAATGCTCAAGTCGCAAAGCTAGGACTGGAAGCCATGGAATACATCAATGAAAGAAGGACTGTTGAGAAAAGCCAATCAGGTTTGTTTGACAGTGAACTAAGAGTGGTAAACATTGGCCTGGAGAGTTTTGCCAATACTTTATACGAGCAGAATTTGAGTGTAGTTCAATACAATTGGACACCTGTAGCAGGAGGAAACAAAGAGCTTCAAAAAATGCTTAGAAAACTAGAAAATCTGTAGGAGGTATAAGGATGATTTATGAGAATCTAGACGCAGCCAACAAATCAGTAGTAGATAAAATCATTTCCGCACAACCATTTCTAATTGACGTCGTTCCAGCAAAAACCGTAATTCGGGAGTTGGAAAGCATGGCATTGCTTCATGCCGGACCACCTTTAGAATGGGAAGATATGACAGAGCCCATGCAAGGCTCTTGTTTTGGAGCAGTTATATTTGAAGGCTGGGCTTATACAAAAGAGGAAGCTGAAAAAATATTATCAGAAGGGAAAGTAAAGTTCATTCCATGCCATGATGTGGATGCAGTCGGACCCATGGGAGGAATTACATCTGCTAATATGCCCGTTCTAGTGGTAGAAAACAGAGAGAATGGTAACAGAGCCTATTGTACTTTAAACGAAGGAATTGGCAAAGTTCTTAGGTTTGGAGCATATGGCGACGAAGTTATAAGAAGACTGCACTGGATCAAGAATGTACTGGGGCCTTCATTATCAAAAGCTCTCAATAAAATAGAAGGCGGAATGAACCTTAATGTTATTGTATCTAAGGCAATCACCATGGGAGATGAATTTCACCAAAGAAATATTGCTGCATCAGCGTTGTTTATGAAAGATATCATGCCATCCTTGCTGGAATCCGACATAGATGAAAAAGATCTCTTTGAAGTTACCAAATTTCTTGCTGATACAGATCAATTCTTTCTAAATATAGCAATGGCTTACTGCAAGTCAGTTATGGACGCTGCCAAATCCATTGGTGAAGGAACAATTGTTACTGCGATGACAAGAAATGGTAATAGATTTGCAATAAAAGTATCAGGACTTGGTGAAACTTGGTTTACAGCACCTGTGAACATGCCAAAAGGATTGTTCTTTACTGGTTATAGCCAGGAAGATGCAAATCTGGATATGGGGGATAGCACGATAGTGGAAACATTTGGAATAGGTGGCATGGCTATGATTGCAGCGCCTGGCGTAACAAGATTTGTTGGCGCCGATGGTTTCAATGCTGCGATGGAAATAAGCGAAGAAATGGAAGAAATCTCTGTGGGACACAATCCTAACCTGGCAATTCCAACATGGGATTTCAAGGGTGCA
This sequence comes from Gudongella sp. DL1XJH-153, assembly GCF_049310905.1. NCBI lineage: Bacteria > Bacillati > Bacillota > Tissierellia > Tissierellales > Tissierellaceae > Gudongella > Gudongella sp. DL1XJH-153. The sequence continues at coordinate 37,790 of NZ_JBMEMN010000012.1, read as the reverse complement.
TTGGTGGGCATAGATGTTAGAAAGGTTGTTGAAACAGGAATAACGCCACTGATAAATACGGGAATAGCTCATAAGAAAGCAGGAGTTGGTCAGATTGGAGCAGGTACAGTTAGGGCGCCATATGATTGCTTTGCCAAGGCACTCGAAGGACTGGTGGAAAAGTATGCTTCAGACAAAGACAATTAATCCTGTTGCAATAGATAGCCAGGCTATACCCTTATTGGAAAACCTAGATGAGATTAGATTGCACAGTGAATTTAAAAATGCAAAGAATTTCACAACAGAAAAAGGTCTACTTGTAGTAACAAATATTAAGGAAGTGCTCCCTCCAATGGGGATCATTCTTAAAGATACTGATTTTAAAGATTTTTCATTTGAAAACAACAAGATTAATGTTACAAAAGCAGAACAATATTGCTCTCAAATGATAACTTATGACAAATTTCCAGATGGAAGGATTCTAGAAATCTATTTAAGGAAATTTGTCGAGGATGATTTTGAAAATGGGCTGGGAATAACAAACGACGAAATCGTAAAAATATTCCTAGAAAAGAAACTTAGTAGCCTAACTGAAGAAGGATCAACAATATGTAAGATGATTAGAAGTCAAGGATTGGAAGACCTAAAGGGAATTATCGGAAGAGGAAAGGGGCTTACCCCTGCCTGGGATGACTTTTTAATAGGGTTTATCTCGGTACTTTGCGCAAATCATGCAGACGAAAAGCTAAGAGATAACATCAGGCATATTTTCAGGATAGAAAAAGATAAACTAACCACTGATATATCTGAAGATTATATGATAAAATCGATACAAGGGAAATTCAGCCAGAGTATAATCAGAATCATAAAATCTATGCAGATGAATGTTTTTGATGAAAAGTCATACCTTAGTGTGATAAAATATGGAGGGACATCTGGAGTAGATACATTCATAGGTATAATGTCTGCATATGCCAGCTTGCTGGATACAAAAACAATATGAATTGGAGTGGTTGAGATGAGCAAAGTTATGATCGCTTTGGGTGGCAACGCCCTTGGGAACAATCCACAAGAGCAGTTGGACTTAGTTGGAAAGACAGCAAGGCCCATAGTTGACTTGATTGAGGAAGGGCATACAGTTGTTGTCGCACACGGGAACGGACCACAGGTAGGAATGATAAACCTTTCCTTTCAGACAGCCAATTTGACAGATAGCAAAGTACCGGAAATGCCTTTCCCAGAATGTGGTGCAATGAGTGAGGGGTATATTGGTTATCATTTACAAAATGCAATAAAAAATGAACTAACCAGAAGAATGATTGAGAAGTCTGTTGGTACAATCGTAACACAGGTAATTGTTGATGAACATGATGATGCATTTAATAATCCTTCCAAGCCAATCGGTGGATTCTATAGTGAAGATGAAGCCAAGACGCTGCAGAAACAAAAAGGCTATACCATGATTGAAGACTCTGGAAGAGGATACAGGAGGGTGGTACCATCACCTAAACCAGTTGATATTGTGGAAATAGAAATCATAAAAGATATGGTGGATAAGGGACATGTTGTAATAGCAGTTGGTGGAGGAGGAATACCAACTCTCAGAGAAGATGGCAATCTAAGAGGAGTTGCTGCAGTAATAGATAAAGACTTGGCCAGTGAAAAGCTCGCAGAAATGTTGGATTGTGACATTCTGTTTATTCTTACTGCCGTTGAAACAATAGCCCTTGATTTTGGCAAGCCTACACAACGAGAGCTAAAGACCATGACAGTTGAAGAGGCAAACAAATATATCGAGGAAGGCCACTTTGCTCCTGGTAGCATGCTGCCAAAAGTGATGGCTGCAGTTGATTTTGTTAAGTCAAATTCAAGAAGAGAGGCAATAATTACCTCCCTGGAAAAAGCTAAAGCTGCCATTCATGGAGAAACGGGTACTAGAATTACATCAAATTAACCCTCCAACAAGGAGGGCTTTGTCTAATTTTTCAATTTGAATAAAAGAAGATAGAGAGGTTTTTAAATGGGAATCATATTGAAAGATATACTCAAGTTGTCATGCTTTGATAACTCTCAATTGGTATCAGGACAGGAAATAATAGATATTACAGAAGTGGAAGGAATAACGATTGTAGAGAGACCTGATATTGCTGATTGGCTAAAAGGCGGAGAGCTATTACTTACCAGTTTCTACTCCATTGAAAAAGATATTGCGGCACAAAAAAAGCTAGTTGAGGATGTAGCAAAAAATGGAGCGGCCGGGATAATAATAAAAGAGTTAGACTCTCAAAGTAACATAAGGGATGTAGTTACTGAGATGGGTAGTAGACTAAATTTTCCAATTATTATCATTGATAAAAATGTAAAGTACATAGATATACTTTATCCGGTAATGGGAATTCTGTTGAATGAGCAGGTTTACAAGCTGAACTACTACAAGGAGTGTCACGAAAAATTTAACAAACTGTCACTTGATATGGAGGGCATGGAATCAATCGCAAAGACACTGGAGCAGTTGGTTGAGAATCCAGTTATAATATTTGACAGTGAAATGAGAGTCCTTGCATACAGTAATGAGTCATATTCGCAGTTAAATATTGTAGAGAAAAAGATAAGAAAAATGATTTATGAAGGTTACCCCATATATGGCCTGGATGTTATTTTTGAAGAGGATGAGCACCATTTGACAGTGGAGCCAATTGAAGTTGTAAACAGAACTCAAGCTTATCTTGGAGTACTGGAAATTACTAGAGATATGAGCAAAATGGATTTCATTGCATTGGAAAGTGCTGCCAATACATTAAGGCTGGAGATGCTTAAAGAAACTGCCGTAAATGAAGCAAAATTAAGATATAAGGGCGATTTGATGGATGACTTGATAAGTGGAAATTACGATTCAGTCCAGAGTATCTACGACAGGGGACACATTTTAGGCTGGGATCTAAGAAGAAAATACTCACTTGGCTTGTTCAACATAAATTGGAAAGGCAGTAAACTCAATGAGAACGATGCAGAATGGTCATTGGAGTCAAGAAACATTGTGAAGACAATTATGGACAGAATTGCATACCATCATACCACAGGTCATATATCACTAATAAAGGGTGAAGAGATAATTGTCTTCTGGCCTGTCGATGAAAACGAGAATTCACATACATCTTCCAGAAAGCTTAGGATTTTTGGCGATGAGGTTAGAGATACCGTCAAGAAAAGATTTGGGAATGTATCTCTGACCCTGGGTATCGGGTGTATTGCGGCTTCGGTATCTGAGGTGGGGAAAAGCTATAATGAATCAAAAGACGCTGCTAATTTCGGCAAGAGGATATTCGGTGATGATTCAACCAGTATTTTTGATGAACTGGGAATTTACAAGATGCTTTGCAGCTTTAGTGACAGGGAATCACTTAAAGACTTTATACCTGAAAGCTTAAATAGACTTAGGAGTTATGACAAAGACAAGAACAATGAATTGATAGATACATTCGAAATGTATCTTAAATGCAACTTGAACGCAGTTAAGACGGCTGAAGAATTATTCGTTCACTACAAAACGGTATTATACAGATTAAACAGAATTAAAGAGTTAACAGGACTTGATATTGAAGACAGAGATAAGATGCTTGAATTGGAAGTAGGTTTAAAAATTCTAAAAATAGTCAAATAATTTACCCTGGTTTCCAATTGGAAACCAGGGTAAATTAATCTTTAAATTTCAGGATCTCTGTTGCAATCCTTAGAGTAAACATATGACAAAGGCTCATATCCTACTGAATAGGTAGCTTGATGTACAAAAGGTCCCATCCAGATAAAGTCACCCTTCTTAACTGGAATCCAATCATTGTCCAGATTATACATACCTTCTCCAGATAACAGATAAGCACCGTGTTCCTGTACATGCGTCTCAATATAAGGATGTGATCCTCCTGGCTGGAATGTCAGTATGTGAAAATTCATATCAAATTCAACACTTGTTGGAAGAAAATCTACAAGAGTAACATCTTTCATTTCCTCATACAAATTGACCTGCAAATTCTTGACATTATCACACACCAACCACGGTTCACCTACTCCGTCTGCTGGAATATATCTTTGTTTGTACAGAACAATCTTGGTGTTGTTTACTGATTTGTTGGTCATGGTCATGCTTTTGCTTGGTGGGCAGAACAAATAACCCTGTTCCTTCAAAATGTAGGTTTCGTCATCAACCTTTACCTCAAGCTCTCCAGAAACAACATATACAAAGGATTCAACTCCGTTTCCTCCGAAACCCTTTCTGTTTCCTCCTCCTGGATTGAAATCCACAAGATATTCTACAAAGCTGGCTCCAAGTTTTGGTGATGCTATTATACTTATTCTTGCATCTTCAAAGTGTGGTATAACATTATTGACCAGCCCATCTGGCGGTATTAGCGCGAAACTACCGTGATTTATAATTGCTCTGCTGCTAAGTAAATCATTTCTGTAACCCATATCGCAACTCCCTTCTGAATTTGTTTGATAAATATATCACTACATCTATATTATCAATCTTATCATCTATAAATCCATTAGCAATATAGGATAAAATAAATTATATAATTTTCATAATTATGGCATATATTCTAAAAAAAGCAGGAGGTACAATTTAATTGTTAATAGATTATCAATAATAGATAAACATAGTACTATTGATTTATCCTTTATTATTATTAATATAATGATAGTATCATAAACATAAGAAATCGTTTACATGTATAAGAAAGATTATCATGTAAGCAGAGCAACAAATTTAAATTCACAGATTTTGAGAACTACTGAATCAGTAAAAATTCAATTTGGAGGTGATTTTATGTTAAGAATAAAGGATGATATGATAGTTGAGAATATAGAAGGACTTAAGGGTGGAAAAGGGTTTGTGAAAGTAATTAATTTTTTCAATCCTGAAGATTTTTTAGGAAAAGGCAGGTTATATGGTATGTCAGTTATTAAGCCTGGACACTCAATAGGTTATCATAAACATACCGGAGATCAGGAAGCATATTTTGTCTTAAAAGGAGAAGCCAGGTATGTTGATAATGGAGAAGAGTTTACATTAAAACCAGGTGATTTGGCAATTTGTAAAGATGGAGACTATCATTCAATCGAATCAATTGGCGGAGATGATTTAGAATATATCATGTTAATATTATACTCATAAGATGAACAGCTTAAAGTCAAACAGAATTTACCTAGTTGAAGTATTTTAGGATCTCTTAGAAAGGAGAATTAATATGGATGAAAGTAAAAGAAATGTGATGAAAAACAAAGTCATTAACTTAATAGATGAGTTAAGTGAGTATGGAAAAACAGAAAATGATGGAGTTACAAGAACATTATTTAGTGATATTTGGATGGAGACACAAAGTTTTTTAGAATCAGATTTGACAAAAAAAGGATTCACTACCATGTTTGACGAGGTAGGGAATCTATATGGTACGGTAAGGGGTACGCAAGATACTGATGAAACAATAATGATTGGATCGCATATTGATACTGTTGTCAATGGTGGAAAACTAGATGGTCAACTAGGTATAGTTGCAGGCATAGTAGCAATTGAAGAACTAATAGAAGAATTTGGACTACCAAAAAAGAATCTAGAAGTTGTATCAATGGCGGAGGAAGAAGGAAGTAGATTTCCTTTCACATTCTGGGGATCAAAAAATATTGTTGGAAGAGTTGCGGAAGAAGAAGTCAAAGGTTTAGTTGACCAAGATGGAGTTTCTTTTATTGAGGCGATGACAGATAAAGGATTTGGATTTAGGAATAACAATTCGCTTGCTAGGAGTGACATAAAAGCATATATTGAACTTCACATTGAGCAAGGTGGTGTGCTGGAAAAAGAGGAAAAATCAATCGGCCTAGTAAATGGAATAGTCGGACAAAAAAGATTTCTAATAGAGATAGATGGAGAAGCAAATCATGCTGGAACCACACCAATGGGTTATAGAAAAGATTCCTTACATGGGGCTTCAAAAATGATTGATTCAATTATTGAATTGGGCAAAGAGTTCGGAGACCCATTGGTAGTAACTATCGGAAGACTGGATGTGACTCCAAATACAAGCAATGTCGTGCCAGGAAAAGTTATATTCTCAGTAGATACAAGACATACAAACAATGAGATTGTAAATGAGTTTATCAGTAAATTTTCAGAATTAATAGAATCAATCTCAAGAGATATGGATCTAAATACAAAAGTGAATCAATATATGGATGGATATCCTGTCCCAATGGACGAGCAACTGATAACACATATGGAGAAAATATGCATATCTAAAGGAATGGATTATAAAATTATGCATAGCGGAGCGGGTCATGATGCACAAATATTTGCTCCCAAGGTCCCAACCGCATTAATATTTGTGCCAAGTAGAAAAGGAATCAGTCATAGTTATTTGGAATTTACAAATCCAGATGATTACATGAGTGGTGTCGAACTATTGAAAGAATTACTGTATGAAATAGCATATTAATTGATTGATACTATGTCAGTATTTAGTCTTAAATTTTGATTATTTGATATCAATATAAACTAAACCAAAAAATAGTGATACCAGTTATCCTAATACTGAAGGAGGTGTTCCCAAGAATCAAGTATGGATGCACCAAATTTTACTGATTGCAAAGAAGTAAAAATTTAGAATGAGAGAGGAGAGAGTTTATGTCAATTATGAAGAATAAAACAATGTCACTCACAACACAAATAGTATTGGCCAGTGCGCTTGCATTAGTTCTGGGAACGATAATAGGAGAACCAATGAAGAACATACAATTTATTGGTACTATCTGGCTAAGATTGATCCAAATGTCAATTATTGTTCTTATTATGACTTCTGTGGCGGGAGCAATTGGTAGTATTGGAGGTACGGGGGCAGGTAAACTTAGTTTTCATACGTTTAAATACATAATATCATTTACATTTATTTCTGCATTCATAGGATTGGGACTAGCTTTGTTAATCCAGCCGGGAGTAGGAATAAACATTGCCGCAGGACTTGAAACAACAGAGAGCACTTTGGGATCAGTTTCAGTTATTGATACAATAGTAAACTTTGTACCAACTAATATATTTGCAGCAATGAGTCAAGGAGCAACAGTACAAGCCATAGTATTTTCACTATTATTTGGTTTGGCTGCTGGCAAATATGCACAAATCAGCGGCAGGGACAACATATTGTTGTTTCTGAAAGATGTAAATGGAGTAGTTCTTCAGATTATTGGTATGGTTATGAAATTTGCACCTCTTGGAATATTCGCTCTACTAGGAGCAGTTGCAGCAACCACTGGATTTGATGTAATCATGCCGATGATTAAGTTTCTAATGGCACTACTTATAGCAGATCTTATAATGTTTGCACTATATATTCCTTTTACAGCTATGAGAGTTGGTGTAAATCCACTTAAGATGCCAAAGAAATTTGCAAAGATGTCCATAATGGCATTAACGATAACATCAAGTGCCATATGTCTTCCTACAAAGATGGAAGATTCAGTTACCAAGTTTGGTGTTAGTAGAAAGGTCGCTGACTTTACCGGGCCGATTACAATGACTATGAATAGTTCAGGAGCAGTTGCCTGCTACGTTCTGGCAATAATGTTTATGGCCCAGTCGACAGGAACTGTACTATCTACAATAGAAATTATGACAGGTCTTCTACTTGCAGCAATGATGACAATGGGTACAATAGTAGTACCAGGTGGTTCAGTTGTCGTTTATACTTTCTTTGCTACATCTTTGGGATTGCCTATGGAAAGTATAGCCATCCTTATTGGTATAGACTGGTTTGCAGGAATGCTTAGAACTGTTATGAATGTTGACATAGATGTTTTAATAGGGATGTTGGTATCTAAAGATCTTGATGAGTTTAATTATGATGTATATAATGACAAAGAGAAAGTTGAGTATAAAAGTGTTGCTGAAATGAGCGTATAATAAACAAAATACTTCTCACCTAAAGAGCAAGTAATCCTTGCTGAATAAGTAGTAAATAAAAGAGATGTACAACTGGAAGCACACCTTGAATGTTAGCTAAAAAACTAATATATTGAGGTGTGTTTCTTATTTCAAAATCTTGGAGTAACTGGATTGATAAGTAGAAGATGGGAAGAAACTCAAAACAATTATTAAAAAGTAAACATGCTAGTTGGCAACAATTAATATAAACATAAAAATTATCATAAAATACCATAAAAACATATATTCTTTATCACTATTTGATAGTTAAATCCAAGAGAAAATATAGGAAAATAGTAATATAGGATAGTCAATCGATAAGGAGGTATTTTATGTACAGAGAACTTGTTGTACCACAAAGAACCATAATGACACCGGGACCGGTAGAAGCAGAGCCTAGGGTGCTTAGAGCCATGAGTTCACCAATCTTGGGACAGTATGATCCAGAGTTCCTGAATATGATGGATGAAGTTCAGGAATTACTTAGATACACATTTCAAACTGAGAATCAACAGACATTCGTTGTAGATGGAACTGCTAGAGCCGGTCTTGAAGCTGTTCTTTCTGGAATAGTTGAAAAGGGTGACAAGGTATATATACCAATATTCGGTAGGTTTGGACATTTGTTGTCCGAAATCGCAAAAAGAGCTGGTGGGAATGTACATACTACAGAAATTGAATGGGGAACCACATATTCATTTGAAAAATTAAAAAAAGAGATTGATGAATTCAATCCAAAAGTTGTAGCAATTGTTCATGGGGAGACATCCACAGGAAGGATGCAACCATTAGAGGAACTGGGACATTACTGCAGGGGAAAAGACATTCTACTTGTAGTGGATGCAGTGGCTACTCTTACCGGCACAGATTTCAAGACAGATGAATGGAAAATCGATGCAGTAGTTTCAGGCACTCAGAAATGTTTGTCTGTTCCCACTGGGTTGGCACCACTAACCTACAATGACAGGGTTGAGAAAATTCTTGCTGAAAGACGCAAAGTTGAGCAAGGTCTAGACAAGGATGCGTTCAATGAAAGGATGATTTCTACTAATTATTTGGATTTAAGCCAAATACAAGAGTATTGGTCACCAAAGAGACTTAACCATCATACAGAGGCAACATCAATGATATATGCAATAAGAGAAGGCCTTAGAATAGTTAAGGAGGAAGGGCTTGAGGCAAGAAAAGAAAGACATGCATATCATGAGAAAGCTCTTATGGCAGGTCTTGAAGCAATGGGGCTTAAGATATTTGGAGAAGCCTTCGACAAGGTTCCCACTGTAACTTGTGTTGAGGTCCCAGAAGGAGTAGTTGAGTCTGAGGTGAAGCTGGACATGATTAATCACTTTGGTGTTGAAATAGCTTCTGCATTTGGTCCATTGACCGGAAAAATCTGGAGAATCGGAACCATGGGCTACAGCTGCAGAAAAGAAAATGTCTTAAGAGTACTATCAGCATTGGAATCCATATTGATCAGAAAGGGCGTAAAAGTAAACAAAGGTGAAGCAATTCAAGCTACCTTGGATTCATACGAGTAATAAAGTCCCGGATCGCAATAGATCCGGGATTCCTATACTTAAGTCTACTGCTTAGCTTCCTTGAGTATAAATGGAAAGACAAGCTTCGAAAGCTCCCCTACAACAAGTGGAATAAATGCAAAGCTTAACACAATCTTCCAATCACTCCAATTAAGAGGGAATGTATAGAATATATCATTCATAAATGGAATGTACAGAACAGCCATCAAAAGCAGGAAAGCTCCAAGTGTAGCGAGCAGCATCTGCTTATTTGAGAACCATCCGATTTTGAATAGTGTAAGATGCTGTGACCTGCTTGAATATGCTCTTAGAAGTTCAGATAAAATCAATGTTGTAAAGGTTATGCTTCTAACTTCAACAATGTTTTCTACACCATAAATATCCAGAGATATCAAATATGCTGCAAGTGATGCTCCTGCAACTGCAAGACTCTGAAAAGAAACTCCAAGTAGCATTCTCTTATCAAGTATAGCTTCCTTTGGATTCCTTGGCGGCTTATCCATAATATCCGGCTCACCTTTTTCTACTCCCAGAGCTAGAGCTGGAAAACTGTCAGTTACAAGGTTTAACCATAGCAGTTGAATAGCGAGCAATGGAACTGGAAGGTTCAGCAATATACTTATAAATACCAGAAGAACTTCACCAATATTACATGATAGAAGGAAATACACAAACTTCTTGATATTTGAGAATATTATTCTTCCTTCTTCAACTGCAGCAACAATACTTGCGAAGTTATCGTCTGTAAGTATCATATCTGCAGTGTTCTTGGCGACATCAGTACCTGTTATTCCCATTGCGATACCTATATCAGCCTTCTTGATTGCCATGGCATCGTTGACCCCATCTCCAGTCATGGCAGCAATATCACCATTTGCTCTTAGTGCAGTGACAATCCTAACCTTGTGTTCCGGTGAAACCCTGGCAAATACTTTTGTCTGCTTTACCACTTCCCTTAACTCATCATCAGAGATGGAATCTATTCGACTTCCCATAATTGCCTGTTCCTCATTTTCTGCAAGACCCAGATCCTTGGCTATTGCAAATGCCGTTTCTCTGTAGTCTCCGGTTATCATGATAGTATTGATACCTGCATTCTTACACTTGGCAATAGCTTCTCTAGCCTCTGGTCTTGGAGGATCAATCATTCCGGCAAGTCCAACAAAAATCATGTCATTCTCATCCTCTTCTGTTGAAGGCTCTTCTGGAACCTTTTTATACTCCCTGAATGCAAGAGCAAGTACCCTTAAAGCATCCTTTGAAAAAGAAGTGTTTTGATCTAGAAGTTTCTTTCTCATATCATCTGTAAGTTTAATAACATCCCCATCAAGGAGAATCTTGCTACATCTATTTATGATGATATCAGGAGCTCCCTTTGTGAATGATACATTTTCATCCTTTCCTGCCATTTCATGAAAGGTTGTCATCATTTTTCTTTCAGAGTCAAAAGGTATTTCCTTGACCCTGGGATATTTTCCATTGATTCTCTTAGTGATGATCCCACCCTTTTCGGCAAGGGTAAGCAGTGCACCCTCTGTGGGGTCACCTATTATTCTAAACTGATTTTCTTTTTCTTCAAGCTTGGCATCATTGACTAGGGCTGATATGGTCAACAAAAGATTTAGACCTTTTAAATCATCAACCTTGATTTCTTTTTCATCGATCAGGAACTTTCCTTCCGGTTCATATCCTCTTCCTTCAACATCAACTATTCTATCGTTTGTAAACAGTTTTACAACTGTCATTTCATTCTGAGTCAGAGTACCTGTTTTATCAGTACAAATAACAGAAGTAGCTCCAAGTGTTTCAACTGCAAGAAGCTTTTTTACAATTGCGTTTCTTTCAACCATTTTATTCATTCCAATTGCAAGAACTATCGTGACAATGGCTGGAAGACCCTCTGGAATTGCTGCCACTGCAAGGCTTACTGCGATCATAAACATCTCAAGTAGATCTCTTCCCTGGATTATGCCTATTGCAAATACTGCAATACATACCAAGATAACAGTTACTCCTAGAATCTTTCCAAGCTGATTCAATTTTTTCTGAAGAGGAGTGCTTTCCTCATCAATCGACTGAATCATTGTAGCAATTTTACCAATTTCAGTAGAAGCACCGGTCTCAACAACTATTCCTTGACCACGGCCATAGGTGACAATAGTACTCATGTAGGCCATATTACGTCTGTCACCAAGGGAAGTATCCTCATCAAGGTTTATTGAAGCTTTCTTCTCAGAAGGAACGGATTCTCCTGTAAGCGAAGCTTCTTCAACCTTCAGATTTGAACTTTCCGAAAGCCTTAGGTCTGCAGGAACAATATCTCCCGTCTCAAGAACGACAATATCTCCTGGAACCAACTGTGAAGCTTGTATCTCCACAGTATTTCCATCTCTGAGAACCTTGGCAGAGGGTGAAGCCATTTTTTTAAGGGAGTCCAAGGCTTTTTCTGCCTTGCCTTCCTGGTAGAGTCCAAGCATTGCATTTATAACCACAATGGACATAATAACTATTGCGTCTTTGGTCTCCCCTACAAAAATGGATATAAGTGCGGCTGACATAAGTATAAGTATCAGAAAGTCAGAGAACTGAGCAATAATCTTTGACGCCATGCTCTTTCCCTTTTCTTCTTTCAATTCATTTGGACCATGTTTTTCCAATCTTTCTTGAGCAACCTGTGTGGAGAGTCCATCTGACATACTGACAGCAAGCTCATCAGCGATCTCCTGAGGATTTTTTCGATACCATTCCATATAACCCCTTCTTTCTTTTTCTAATGACAATATTTATATACCCAAAAAATTACAAAGACTTTCGTTCATTGCGAAATGAGCAAAGTCAAGAGGATTGCTCATAAACTCTCAAATCAATTGACTTATTTGACCTGGTAGGAGATAATTTACTTAAATAAAACAAAAAAACGGAGTGATTCATATGAACAACAAGGTACTTGTGGTCGACGATGAAAAAGCCATAGGAGATATAATTAAATTTAATCTGGAAAAGGAAGGCTTCCAGGTTACAGTTGCATATGACGGAGAAGAAGGGCTTGAAAAGATAAAGCTGACAAAGCCAGATCTTCTTATATTGGATATTATGATGCCTAAAAAAGACGGATTCCAGGTTCTAAAAGAGATAAGACCAACCTTCAGATTTCCTGTTATTGTCCTTACCGCAAAAGAAGAAGAAGTAGACAAGGTTCTTGGATTGGAGCTAGGTGCTGATGACTATATGGTAAAACCATTCAGCATGAGAGAGCTTGTTGCCAGAGTAAAGGCAAACCTGAGAAGACTTGACTACGATATGTCTGCAGGAAATGGTGCAGCTGAAATAATATCCCAGGAACTGGAAATAGATTTGACCAGATATGAGGTCAGAAAACATGGAAAAGTAATAGAAGTGACATTAAGGGAATTTGAGCTTCTTAAATTTCTAGCGCTTAGTGCTGAACAGGTATTTACAAGAGAGCAACTTCTTGAAAAGGTTTGGGGATATGAATACTACGGTGATATAAGAACCGTGGATGTTACAGTACGAAGACTGCGCGAAAAAATAGAAGATGACTCCGGTGATTTTAAATATATCCTCACCAAGAGGGGCGTCGGTTACTACTTCAGGAGGGTCTAATATGTTCTCCAGTATCAAGTGGAAGTTTATCGTGGTATATTTTCTTCTGGTTTTTATTGCCATGGTTATAATAGGAATTTTCATAGTAAACAGAATGGAAGATCAGCAGCTGCAGACTGCAAGATCATCAATGGAACAGCAGGTAGAAACCATAATGTCGACATCCAGTTATATTGCAACAGGTAACTGGACTGAAAACAGGGAAGGAATTCAGAGCACCTTAAATGATTGGAGACTTGGGACCGGTGAGACATTATACGTGATATACGATGAGAATGTCCCAAAAATTCTGGCTACTACAAACAAGCAATTTGAGTCCATTGTTGGAAATAATGCCCTATCGTACAGATATACGGATTCGACGCTTATTGGAAGAGCTTTTCAGGGGGAAAGGGCTCAGTCAGTCTTAATGGATGAAGTTGCGGGAAATGAATACATGCACTTTGCTGCTCCGGTTTTTTCCAGTGTGGGAAAAATAAACGGAGTACTTTACATGACTTCTGACTTGTCCAATGTGGCAAGTACCATTGAGGACTCAAGGGCTATCCTTACAAATGCAACACTTATGGCATTGGGGATAACCATTGTACTTGGATTTTTTATAGCAAGCAGCATCACAGGTCCAATACGTGATGTCACCAAAAAAGCAGAGGAGATGGCACTTGGAGATTTTGACCAGTTTGTTGAGGTCAAGTCAGATGATGAAATAGGACAACTTGCAGGGATGTTTAATCATCTGACCCTTAAGTTGAAGGACACCATCGAGGAAATGGATCTCGAAAGGAGCAAGCTGGATACAATATTCAGCTATATGGCCGAGGGTGTAATTGCTGTGGATAAAAATGGAAGCATAATACACGCAAATCCAATTGGGCAGAAGCTTATGGAGATAGACGATGAGTTTTTGGACAGATCGGGTACATTCGAACTTGAAAATCTGGGGATGGAAAACATAGATTATACAAATCCCGAAACCCTTAGCGGAGAAACCACTTTTGAAAAAGATGAGGGAGTATATAAAGTCAAGTATGCACCATATAAGAACGAGAGGGACAGCATAGCAGGGGTAATAATGGTGCTTCAGGACATTACGCAGGAACACAAACTGGACAATATGAGAAAAGAGTTTGTTGCAAATGTTTCCCATGAGTTAAAGACACCCATAACTACAATAAAAAGCTATGCAGAGACTCTGATGACTAACGAGGTTGACGCAGAAACGGAGCAGAGGTTTCTTTCGGTAATTGATAGGGAGTGCGACAGGATGGGAAGACTCGTAAGGGATCTTCTTCAATTGTCAAATATCGATTACCAGAAGACAAAGTGGAACAGGACAAATATTTCAATCGGGGATATGCTTCTGGATTCAATTTCAAAACTACAGCTTTTGGCAAATGAAAAGAACCAGAGAATCACTTCATATATTCAACCTGAGTTGCCGGAAATAAGGGCTGACAGGGATGGAATCGAGCAGGTTATATTAAATATTTTAACCAATGCAATAAAGTATACCGAAAAAGATGGAACAATAAATGTAAGTGCAAAATCAAGAGAGCACTTTGTAGATGTCAGCATATCTGATGATGGAATTGGTATACCAGATGAGGATGTGGGTAGAATATTTGAACGATTCTACAGGGTTGAAAAAGGAAGAAGTAGGGATATGGGAGGTACAGGCCTTGGATTATCCATTGCCAAGGAGATTATTGAAGCACACAATGGTACAATTGAGATCATAAGTAAAAAGAACAATGGTACCGTTGTAAACATAACATTACCTGCTGTGTAATTTAACTTTAACCCTGCTGTAATATGCTTGTAATATTAAAGGGGTATAATGCAAATGAAAGAATATGCAGATAAGGGGGTTAGGGTATGTTTAAAAGAACATTGGCCAGTTTGATGATAATGATAGCAGTCCTAGGTTTTGCAAGCTTTGCGGATGCATCCAATGTCACAACAGGAAATGCAATCACAGCAAGGACTGATTATGAAATAATAAAGCCGGAAAGACAAGTTTATTCTTCAAGTGAAAGAGTTGTGCTTATTAACGGCAAGGCACCTTCTGGAACTGAAATAACTGTAGAACTTTACGGAACAACAGATTTGACAAGAAGAAGCTTCAATCTGGACAGATTACCTTCCTCTGAAGATTATATATTGATTGCAAGTGAAAGCATAACTTCTGGAAATCTTGGATTCTTCCAGAAACAGATGGATCTTGTAAGGGGTATTAACAAGCTAGTTATAGACTTTGGAGTGGATGGAGTAGAGGACAAGCAATTTATAGTTTATAAATATGATGTTAGAAGTACAACAGATGTAAGGCTTCCTTACACAAGGGACAGAAGCATCAATAACATGATACCGTTAATTAGATAGCGTAACAAAAGGAGAGGTTTGGATGAAGGAAAAATTAAAGACCATTCTCCTTTTTCTTTTGGTGGGATCAAGTCTGGCGATGACACAGCAATTGTGGATGCAGTTCCCGGAAAGGGTGACGAATTTTTTCAAAACTGAGATATCCTATTCATCATCTTATCTACTTTCCGACATGATTGCTCCCAACAAGTATCTTGTAGGCTTTGGTCAGAGTAACTATACAATGATCTATGATGCAAACAAGTATGGAATTTGGGATACATCCAAGGAATCATTTGCTCAACTCTTAAGCTCAGACACCATCAGGATAGAGGAACCTGAAGCAGGATACAGACCCGGTGAGACTGGAGAAACTACAGTAGTATTCTATTTTTCAGAAAGCCTTAGCACATATATACTTGCAAAGGCCTGGAATGTAAACGAACCAAATAACATAGTGGATACCATACCGTATGTGGATAGAATTTCCATTGTACAAGGTAGTGGTGGTCCTTTTTTTGTTTTTTCAGCCGAAGACAGAGATGTTTTGATATACGATTCAGAGATTTCAGTGGACAATGTAATTTCAGAGATAAGAGATCTCGAAGAGAGTGATGACTTTGACTACTATTATTCTCTAACAGAAATATTCCCTACAGAGGTTGGAGAAATCTATGTACCCTATGAAATAAGACACAGTCTACCGGTTGTTTATGTAAGCAATGATGTGGTGACAATGACATCTGAAGAAAAAGGTATTTTGGCAGAAAGATTTCTTGAAAAGGAAATTGACTATATCAGACAGATTGTTGAAAGCAATGGATCAACCATATACATTAATGACAACCAGGTTCTTAAGTTCAATCTTAATGGAACAGTGGAATATTTCCGCCCGTTGGTAGATACCATACAGGAGAGAAATCTCTATTTAAGTCTTTCAACAGCAGCAGAATTCATATCCCAGAAGGCTTACTCGGCAAAGGGGATGTACCTGGCTGGAATAGAGGAAATAGAGGCAGATGGAAGTCTTGGATACAAGCTTAGCTACAGATACAGAATCAGAGGAATACCAGTGCTCCTTGGAAACAGGGAGGTTCATGAGTATGTTGAGATTGAAGTTTTCAACAATCAAGTCAGAAGATACCAGCAGCTATTCAGAGGAGAGATGAATCTTAATATTGCACATCTTCAGGATAGCAGAAAAATAATGTCTTCTTTTGATGTCATTGACCAGAATTACGCATATCTTGAGAACAGGTACCTTCAATATTCAGGGGAGAGCAGAGAAGCCATCGGAGAGCAGCTTGTCCAAAGGGTGCTTTCATCGGTTGAGGACATTACAATATCATATTACGATGCAGGCTTAAAGGATCAGGAAGAGAGACTGATAGGGATATGGCTGATCAGGGCACACGGAAGAGTTTATGCTTTCAATGCATACACAGGAATGTTGGTATATGAGAGATAGGAGGGTAACGAATGGATTGGTCTAAAGCTAAAACAATACTAATAGTTGCCCTAATTGTAACAAACATATTTCTTGCATATTTTCTTTTTGGGGAACAAACTCCTGGCAATGCTACATTTGATTCAGAATTTCTGGAAGAGACGGAGAAACTGTTGGGAAGAAACGGTATCAAGCTTGAAGCTTCTGTCCCAATGAAGACAGAACAGCTTTACAATCTGATTGTAGAGTATGAGAAAATGGAACCCACTTTGCTCAGTGAACGGTACTTCATTTCGGAGACAGATATTGATAGAACAGAAGGAGCGTTTGTTGAAATAGAATCAGAAGATGAATCAATAACCATTATAAACAATAAGCTTTTAATATATGAGAACTCAGCACAATCTACTGAAAACGACATAAATAACCTCGACCATGCTATTGAACTTGCATTGGGATTCTTAATGGAGAGAGGATATGAAACAGATGATATGAAACTATCTTACTGGAGAGAGACTGAAAATGGATTCTATCTAGATTTCACAAAGGTATTTGAAGATTCATATATAGAGCTTAGTTATACGGTATTTAGAATCGAAAATGGTCAGGTCGCAAGAATGGAAAGAACCTGGTTAAATACAAAGGATATTGAGCAGACTGACTACAGAATTGTACCAGCTCCAAAGGCGATTCTTGAGTTGTTGAGCATGGAGGATGCAAGCAACAAGACAATTACAGAAATTTCTTTATGCTACTATTTTGATCCGGAAAAACAGGATTATCTGGACGATTATCAGCAGGCAATGGAAGGTAAAGCAGTTCCTGCCTGGAGAGTACAATTCCAGGATGGGTATGATGTAATACTTGACCTTGAATAATAAGGCAAAAAAAGAAGAAGGGTCCTCCTTCTTTTTTTTTGCATATTGCTATATAATTAAAGAATCAACACCAAGGAGGTCTCAAAATGACTGTTAGAGTTTGCTCGCTTTCAAGTGGAAGCAGCGGAAACTGCCAATATATTGAAACAGAGAGCACGAAAATAATTATAGATGCCGGTTTTTCAGGAAAGAGGATTGAACAGCTCCTTAATGAAATACAGGTGGATCCGAAGAGTCTTGACGCCATACTAGTTACACACGAGCATATTGACCATTCAAAAGGTGTTGGTGTTCTTTCCAGAAGATACGACATTCCCGTTTATGCCAACGAGAATACCTGGAAGGGGATGGAGTCGACAATTAAAAGTGTAAAGATGCACAACACCAAGGTATTTTCAACCAACAAGAACATAGAATTAAAGGATATACTGATTCATCCCTTCAATGTATCTCACGATGCAAGTGAGCCTGTAGGATATATCTTATTCAACAATAAGACAAAGTTGAGCTTTATTACAGATACAGGCTGGATTAATGAGGGTATAAAGAAAAAAATAAGCAATTCACATTTCTACTTTATGGAATCAAACCACGATATAAAAATGCTGATGGAGGGAAGTTACCCCATGATGCTTAAAAAAAGAATTATGAGTCCTAAAGGACACTTGTCAAATGACGATGCTGCAGACATACTTTCAGAAGTTCTAAGAGGTGAAAATGAGATCGTTTTGCTCGCCCACTTAAGTCAGGACAACAACAGACCCGACCTTGCCTATTCAACTGTAAAAAATGGGCTCCTTAGTCAGGGATTTGACGTTGAGAATGACTTAAGACTCAATATGACCAACAGAAATGGTATAAGTGGAATTTACAGCCTTTAGCAAGGAGGAAAAGTGATGAATGACTACAACTACGGAAACTACTATAAACCACCCAAGCGGAGAGGGATATTCTCATATGTTCTGGTAGCCCTAATTGCAGGAATAATTGGTGGGTTAATCAGTGCATATGTGGCGCCCACATATCTATACGGTAAAATTATTCCAACTCCGGAAATATACTCAGAAGGTCAGCCATCAATGATGAACTCCGTTACAATAAATCCTGTGGAGGGAATTAATGTTGTTGCAGCGGTTGCAACAAAGGCAGTTAGTTCAGTTGTTGGAATCACAACTGTTCAGATAGAAAGGGACTTTTTCTGGTCAAGACCGGTAGAGGGAGTAGGCTCCGGAGTCGTTGTCAACAGTGATGGATATATTCTTACCAACTCCCATGTAATCGGTGATGGGAATGCACAAGAGATTCAGGTTCTATTTGAAAACGGAGAAAAGATTCAGGGAAGCGTTCTATGGTATGATGCAACATTGGACCTTGCAGTTGTCAAGGTCAATGCCTCAAATCTCCATGTAGCAGAGCTGGGCGACTCAGATCAGGTAATAGTCGGGGAGCTTGCAGTGGCAATTGGAAATCCACTTGGATTGGATTTTCAAAGAACCGTAACATCAGGAGTCATTAGTGGATTACACAGGTCAGTTCAGGTGAATCAGTACAATGTTATGGAAGACTTGATTCAGACGGATGCCTCAATCAATCCTGGAAATAGCGGAGGACCTTTGCTGAATTCAATTGGAGAGGTCATTGGAATCAATACTGCAAAGATACAGACTGGAGAAGGACTTGGATTCTCAATCCCAATAAATCTTGTAAAACCGGTACTTGAGGAAATAATCGAAGAAGGAAGCTTCAAGAACGTATATATTGGATTCACAGGTAGTGAGGTTCAGATATACGAGGTCCAGATGGACACAGAGCTGCCAGCGGATTACGGAGTAGTGGCAATTGAGATTCTGCCTGGCTCACCTGCTGCAGATGCTGGACTTAGATCTCTTGATGTAATAACCTATGTGGATGATGAACAGGTAACCAGCATGGCAAATTTAAGAAAGATACTTTACAATTATAGAATCGGAGAAAGTGCAGAACTTACAATAAACAGAGACGGAAATATCAGAAAAATAACAGTAAGATTCAAGGAATTTTAGGAGGCAGAGATGAAGATATTGTTAGCCAATGACGATGGAATAATGGCCGAGGGCATATACACCTTGGCGAAAGCATTAGAAAAAGAACACGATGTAATAATTGTGGCACCTGAAACTCAAAGAAGTGCGCAGAGTCATGCCATAACATTACATAAGCCAATAGTAATAAAGGAAGTGGAGTTGGAAGGAATAAAATCACCGGCCTACAGTATATCAGGTACTCCTGCGGACTGTGTCCGGGTTGGAATGGAAGAGCTAGCCGATGATAAGATAGATATTGTATTCTCAGGAATAAATATGGGTCTTAATTCAGGTATGGATATTCTGTACTCTGGAACTGTTTCAGCTGCAATAGAAGCAAATCTTTACGGGGTTCCAAGCGTGGCAGTTTCTTCTGAATGGACAAAGCAGGGTGTAAACTATGAAATTGCAGCAAAGTATGCCCTTCAGGTAATTGAAAAAATGAACACTGAAAAGATGACCATGCCAATAGTCCTTAATCTAAATACTCCATATGATCTTCATGATGAAAACAAGCCAATAAAAGTATGTAAAATAGGTGGACCGATTTACGATTACTACTTGGCTGAGAAGAACGGTAACGGAGAGAGAACCTTAAAGGTGATGGGAAGAAAGGATGCAGACTTTAAAGAGAATACAGACAGGTATTATCTTAGTGAAGGCTATGCAACCCTGACGCCCCTAAGCTATGATTTCACTAATTTCCATCTTATTGAGAAAGTTAGGCAGTGTATCGAAGAAGAGGCAAAATGTGAATAATGAATATATTTACGGGTATCTATCAAAAGAGCTTGATTTTGGAAGCTAAAATGATTATTTAAAAAAGGAGATAGATACAATGAGTAGAAGAACAGATACACTAACAGTTGGTGGAAAACCAATGACGCTTATCGGTACAGAGGTAAGTGTTGGGGACAAAGCTCCGGAGTTTACAGCTCTAAAGGCTGACATGAGCCCTTACAGCCTTAGTGATGCAGGAGACAAGGTAAAGGTTATATCCGTAGTAACATCCCTTGACACAGGCGTATGTGAGACACAGACAATAAGATTCAACGAAGAGGCTGCAAAGCTTGAAGATGTAGTAATAATTACTATCTCAGTAGATTTGCCCTTCGCTCAAAAGAGATTCTGTAGTGCAAATGACATTGATAATGTAATAACCCTATCTGACTATAGGGAGCTTGATTTTGGAACAAAGTACGGCTTTGAAATTGAGGAGCTGAGATTGCTTTCCAGAGGAATTGTTGTACTGGATAAAGACAATACAGTCAAACATGTTGAGTATGTTTCAGAGAACTCAAATCAACCAGACTATGACAAGGCTCTTGAAGTAGTCAAAGGTCTGATTTAGTTTAGCCTGATCAGAATATTGTAGTGGCCTTCCTTTTGGAGGGCTTGTTTTTTTGTCAAAAAATGCTGAAATTATGCTATTATGAAAGTATATGAAAGCTGGTACAACGAAATAAGGTCATGTATTGGAGGGTGAAATGAATATTGATATCCTAACAGTGGGAAAGATTAAGGAAAAGTACTTAAATGAAGGCATAAAAGAATATAGCAAGAGACTATCCAGGTATTGCGGTTTAGATATTATTGAGGTGGATGATGAAAAGGCTCCCGAAAACCTCTCAGACAAGGAGATGGAGATGATCAAGGATAGGGAAGGCGACAAAATCCTTTCAAAAATTCCTGCAGCAGCCTTTGTGGTAGCTCTTGCAATTGAAGGTAAGCAGCTTTCATCAGAAGACCTTTCTCAAAAGCTGAGCGATATTATGGTTGAGGGAAATTCTCATGTAGTATTTGTAATCGGAGGCTCCCTTGGGTTGTCAAAAGAGGTATTAAAAAGGGCCAATCTAAAGCTATCCTTCTCAAAGATGACCTTCCCCCACCAACTTATGAGAATGATCCTTCTTGAGCAGATTTACAGGGCATTCAGGATAATGAGGAATGAACCGTATCATAAGTGAGGGTGGTTTAAAGGAGGGTTTGTTAATGTTTAAGGAATCAAATCTAAACAATAAGAAGAAATTTATATTTCAATCAGAAAGATGTTATGTAAGATCTTTTGTGGAGTATGATCTAGATGATTTTTTATCATATCGTAATAATCTGGAATGGATGAAGTTTCAAGGATTCAAAGGATTATCTAGAAAAGAATATGAAGAAGCATTATTAAAAAAGCCCTCATTTGAAAAGGGAGCACAGTTTGCAATATTAAGAAAGGTAGATCAACACCTCATTGGAGACGTTTTTATAAAGATGGAAGATGACACCTTCTGGATTGGGTATACTGTAAGTCCTTTGTATAAAAGACAAGGGTATGCATATGAAATAGCTAAATCAATGATTATATGGATGAAACAACAGGGAGAATATAAGATTAAAGCAGGTGTTGAACCTAAAAACATATCTTCTATCCGGTTACTTGAAAAATTAGGCTTTTTACTCTTAACCGAGGAGGATGGTGAATTGATTTATTTATTTCATCAAGCTCAGTAAGTTGTAAGTAGAGACTTTTGTTACTTGGTCATCACATAAAAAACATAGCTGTACTCATCACCATATTTGTGATATAGGTCGATTTCGTGTTGGAGCATAGCTACAACCTCTTTAGCCATGTCATTATCATCGTATTTATCAAGCATTTTGTTTAGGTTAGCTTGGAGAGGGATGTAATAGTTTTCTGTCCAATCAGTACTTGGTGTGACAAAATGTCCTTGATAGGTGTAACCGGCAGCCTCGATCTGACTGATCTTGTTTTTGATTGTATCTATCTGCGGGTACTCTTCATCCCAAAAATCTGAAATCTCATCAGATGGATTGTCCACAAGCCAGCTGACTTCACTACATATTAGATAACCATCATCCTTTAGGAGTTTTCTCCAATCTCTTAGCCCATCTTCGAATCCAGCTATATAGATAGCGCCTTCGGACCAGATAAGGTCAAATGATTGTTCCTCAAAGTCCATATCAAACATTGAGATGCACTTACCAGTTACCCTTTCAGACAATCCATTTCTTTTTATGGTATTGTTCAGATTGTTGATAAAACTCTCGTGATTGTCTATTGCAATTATTTTTGCTTTGGGGAAATTCCTAGCCAATATTAAAGTATGAATACCATTACCACAACCAATATCTAAAATTTTCAAATTGTCTTTTGGTCCCTTATACATGGAAATGGCCTTAAGTGTGGATTCTTCACTCCCTGGTGCCAGTCTGTTCATACCATCAAATGCCTCAAAGAAATAATTTTCCATTTTACAAACCTCCCTTTAATTAATTATACTGTTAATTAGGAGATGTAACAATGGTATCAAAAAAATGCTAAGCTAAGGAGGGATAATCAGTGAAATTTAAGGAGATTACATGGGATAACCTGTGGGATGTTATGGCACTGAGTGTTAATGATGATCAGAAAAGGTTTATTCCGGATGTATCTGTCTTCTTGGCTCAAGCATACGTAAATCTAAAGTCAGGTTATAAGGACAGTTGTTTTGCCATATACAATGAGGGCACATTGGTGGGTTTTACCAAAATAGTCTATGTTCCATCCCATGAAGAAACATATAATTTTTCGGAAACATCCTACATGATAGATGCATTGATTATAGATGCAAAATATCAAAATAATGGCTTAGGTAAAAAAGCTCTTAAGATGGTTTTAGACTATACAGATTCGCTACCTTTTGGGGAGAGCAATTCAGTTAAGTTATTATGTGAAGATGAGAATACTAGAGCGGTGCAACTATATCACAGTTTTGGATTTAATAAGACAGATGTATTTTTTGGAGGGAAGAGATTACTTGAGTTAAACAGATAAGCTAAACAGCATCTGAAATAGCTGCAAGGAGGTTAGGGGAATGATAAATACTCATTGTATTTTAAAAGTGAAATTGCAAGTCAACAAGGGTGGTTGATTTTTGCACAATTGTTTTTTTATGATCAGAAAACTATGTAATTATAGTAAGGAGGCAATACATGACAATCGGATTCAGGAATTACACAAAGGAAGCAGGTATCACAGAGGACTATCACAAGGTTAGAGAGTTCTTGTTGCAGCTTGGATCAACAAATTATACATATGCAAGGTGGGACTGGATGATAACCCATGATTACTTGGATAAGAATGCCTTGAATAGAATCGGACTATGGGAGGATGGAGAGAACATAGTCGGAGTGTCAATCTTCGATCTTCAGCTTGGCACAGCATATTGCCTCACTAATCCCGAGTACAGTGAGCTTAAGAGGGATATGCTCTTGTATTCGGAAGAAAACTTGGCCAAAGGAGACAAATTTGGTGTGGTTATTCCAGACCTTGATGTGCATTTCCAGGGTATAGCAGCGGATCTTGGCTTTGTAGCAACCGAGAATAAAGAGTCAGATGCAATTTTTTACATGGACAAGACCTCCACGGAGTTCACTTTGCCTGAAGGATACAGGATTACCACCATGCAGGAGACCTACGACCTTTATCAGTACTATCGTGTGCTGTGGAAGGGATTCAATCATGAACTGAATGGGGAGGGTGAATTCGAATTCACAAAGGAAAATGAGATGTCTGGAAACCTTCAGATGAAACGCGACAATGTGGACCAAGACTTAAAAATAGCAATTGTTGCACCTGATGGAAGCTTTGTTTCCTATTGCGGAATGTGGTATGACAAAAAAAGTGACTTTGCAGTGATTGAGCCTGTGGCTACGGATCCGGACTATAGAAGAAAAGGGCTTGGTCAAGCAGCAGTTCTTGAAGGAATACGACTTGTTGGAGAGCTGGGAGCCAAGAAGGTGTTGGTAGGTTCGTCACAGCAGTTTTACTATAGTATAGGGATGCGACCATTTTCAACTGCCAGCGAGTGGAGGAATATAAATGTCAAAGGATAAGAAGAAGATATGCGTGTATGGACTTGGAGGAGTAGGTGGATACCTTGGTGGAATGCTGGCTCACGGCGCAAATCAGTCAGATAATGAGGAATATAAGGTATATTTTATAGCCAGAGGAAGACATCTTGAAGCTATAAAGAATGAAGGACTTACTCTTGTCACACCATCAAAAGGTAGTATTTCATGTCATCCAGTAAAATCAGTCGAAAAAGTAAATGAGCTACCAGTTATGGATTATGTTATTGTAGGGGTAAAGGGATATGATCTTGAAGAAGCAGTTGCTAACATAAATGGGATAGCAGATGATAATACGGTAGTAATTGCACCTTTAAACGGTGTCGATATATATGAAAGAATTAGATCAAAGCTTGAAAGAGGAACAGTCCTACCTTCTTGTATTTTTGTTACTTCCTCAATAGAAGCTCCGGGAGTTGTTGTTCACAAGGGAGGAACCACAAAGCTGGTACTGGGAAAGGATCCAAATAACAAGGAATATGACCCCAAAGACCTTCATCAAATACTAAAAATCGCTGGGATCCCATATAAATGGGTAGATGATGCACTTCCCACAATTTGGGAGAAATATATTATGTTTGCGCCCTTTGCCTTGGTAACGGCATATTCAGGCAAGACATTTGGAGAAGTGATGGAGAATGCTGAGCTGAAAAAGCTGATTGAGGAAATAATGGAAGAGGTCGTTGAGCTTGCCAGAGCTAAAGGAATCGATGTAAAGGACTCCTTGATTGAAACATACCTTGGAAATGCAAGCTTCTATCCCTATGAAACAAAGACATCCTATCAAAGGGATATTGAAAGTGGAAAGGGAAAAGATGAAGGAGACCTTATTGGAGGAACAATTATAAGACTGGGAAAGGAAAATGGCATTAGTACATCAACAACAGAGAAAGTATACAGACAGGCTCAGCTTTAAAAGAGAGAAAATCCTGATTTAGATGCAACTATATAAAGGCGAACAATATAAGGGATTTGCCTTAGTGGAAGGAGATTATGGTTTTGATAAATAAAATAGCTAATGAGTTAAAAAGAGGATTAATACTGTTTAGTGTTATTTTCTCATTTACAACGGTTTTAAGTAGCTCCATCCAGTTGTATCAGGGACAGGTTACCGATACTAATTTCCATATCATAAACAGGGCAGCAGTAGTTCTAATTGCTGTTATGACGATAATTCTATGGGACAGAGTCAAGCTGAAGAATAGAGTTTTGACCTATCTTGTGCCCTATTCAATCTCCATGGGAGTGGTATTTCTTTACGTGTGGTTTACCGGTTTCTTTCAACCTCTGCACCCAGATGCATACAGGGATATTTTCCTTAACTTTACAGTGATATCAATATTGGTAATGACAGTTATTTTTGTAAGAGATAAATTAAAGACGAAAAATTCAACTGGGAGTGAAGATGGTGAGAACAAAAAACGTAATGGTGGTACCGTACGATCCAAAATGGAAGAATGAATTTGAAAGGCTGAAGTCGTATCTTAAAAATGCGATTGGAGGCATGAGCATTGAAATTGAACATGTTGGGAGTACTTCAGTTGAAGGTTTATGGGCTAAACCCATAATTGATATTGATATTGTCATTGAAAAACAGGACGACTTTGAAAGAGTTAAGGACAGGCTTGAAAAACTTGGCTATTACCACGAAGGGGATCTTGGAATAAAGGGTAGAGAAGCCTTCGGGTATGATGAGAAGGATGAATTTATTAAACATCATCTCTACGTATGCCATAAGGACTCACAGCAATTGAAAAATCATATTAAGTTCAGGAACTATCTAAGACAGAATAAAGAAGATCGGGACAGGTACAGTGAGGTGAAAGCCAAGGCATCCAAGGGCAACCCTAAGGATATTGAGGGGTATATGGAGGAAAAGAGTCATATAATTGAAGCTATATACAAGAAAATCGGGCTGTGATGGTCAAGGTACCTTCTAATCACAGCCATTAAGGATCCTAATATCAATCATATTTCGCAAGACCCAACTCCATTGTGCTACATATGTCAATCACTGCCCCGCCGTAGTTAAAGCCTTC
The DNA here is from genome assembly GCF_049310905.1 of Gudongella sp. DL1XJH-153. NCBI lineage: Bacteria > Bacillati > Bacillota > Tissierellia > Tissierellales > Tissierellaceae > Gudongella > Gudongella sp. DL1XJH-153. The sequence goes on along the minus strand of NZ_JBMEMN010000012.1, from coordinate 10,993 downwards.
TTCATCACTGTATTTTTCAATATTCAGAAGAGCTGAGGTTAGGGTAAAGGCGGCTGCCCTTATATCGATATCTTCTCTAAAATCACCTTTTGCCACAAATACTTCAATTATAGTCTCAAAAAGCTTCATGGTGGTTGGCATAAGGTCAGCCAGGATCTCTTCCTTAACACTTTGGGGGCATTCCTTCAGGAAACGATCCTTTAGTGCAACCATAGTCTCATCCCTGTTTTCAAACTTGTAGGATTCAGAAATCATTCTTGAGATAAGCTCTCCAAAGCTTTCCGTGGATTCAGTAGTTATACCAAAAAGAAGATTACTCTTATCTGTACCGATATCACTGAAAATATGCTTGAACAGATCGTCCTTGTTGTAGAAATACTGATAGAAGCTTCCTTTTGGAATATTTGCCGTCTCCACAATAGAGTCGATGGTGACCTTGCTGTAGTGTTTATGGGCAAAGACTTCTTTTGCTCCTTGAACAATCCTATTCTTCTTTTCACTTGAAAGGTTAAAAAAAGTTTGCTTTGGCATTTGAATTGTCCTTTCTTTGGTATAATGGGAGTATATAAATCTTCTGCAGTCTAGGAGTACAGGAACAAGCCAAGAGCTATAAAAATGACCGATGCTGCAAATACAGAAATATTTAACCTTAACAGCTTGGATTTATCATGTAAAGTCTCTGAAGCAAATTCCCTGAACTTTTCATAATTGAAAATCAGCGCGGATATCTTTATTAATGACAGCGTTGTGATAACTGCGATAATCCAGCTATAGTCCACATCCAGTCTAAACACCTGAATCCAGGTTATCACAACCACAATTATACCAAATCCAGCTACAATATTTACCCACATGGGTTTCTTTTCGGAATAAGCATGTTCCATCTCCCACTTGTTCCACTTATCTCCCAAAGTAATCATAAGAATCCTTGTGATTATTCCGACAGCTGCCCAAACAAAGCAAAGATAACTAAAATAATTGAAATTCATTTACAACTCGCCTCCTCGGCATGACTAATAGTCATATAGTTTATAGATATATGATACATCAATCTAGAATAAAGTCAAGCGGTAATTGAGAAAAATTTAACATTATCCCCTTGGAGTACGAAGAATATACTCAAAGAATAAATACACATGGAAGGGATGACAGTTATATGGATGAGAAAAAACCGGTTTCTAACGGACTTACCAACAGAATGCTTACTGGAATACTGATGACTGTTTTTATATTTGTAACAATCCTAATCGGTTCCCATCTAGTGGCGCCTGCCATGGATGTTCAAAAGGATGCACCCTCATATGAATTCATCAATTACCTGGAAAGAAGAATAGATTCTCTAATGGGGAAATACAAAATACCAGGTGTGAGTATTTCGTTGGTAAAGGAAGGGAGAATAATTTGGTCAGGTGCATACGGGTACTCTGACATTGAAGACAACAGTAAGATTGACATTGATACATACTTCAGGGTGGAATCGATCTCAAAATCCGTCACTGCTTGGGGAGTAATGAAGTTGGTGGAGGATGGTGAAATTGATCTGGATAAACCCATAACCAGATATATCAGTAACTGGAAAATCCCTCAATCCAGATTCTCCTATGATAATATTACAGTGAGACAGCTCCTTACTCACACATCAGGAATGCCTTTGGGAGACTTTCTAGACCGATATCCACCTGAAGAAGAAATGCCCTCCCTGGAAGAGAGCTTGTCACAAAAGGCGATTCCAATTCAAATGGCAGGCAAGGAATTCTTCTATTCAAACATAGGATATAATTTGCTTGAGCTTTTGGTGGAAGAGGTTACAGGAGAAGACTTTGCGTCATATATGAAAAACATGATTATGATACCCATTGGAATGAAACAATCAACTTTCAACTTTGGAGATATTGCTGGAGAGTCAGTCCCAACTGGCTATGATATAAAGGGAGAACCAGTTCAACCATATGTCTATCCGGAGAAAGCATCAGGAGGACTCATTTCAACCGTTGAAGATGTGGCATTGTTTATGATGGCAGGAATGGATGATGAATATAGGCTAAATCATGACGTTCTGGAGAATAAAAGTGTGGACGAACTCTATTCCAAAAGAATTGAAGAAATTGGAGTCTACGGTCTGGTTTTTGATGGTTATGGGATGGGGTACTATCTTGAAGATCTGTCAAATGGAATCCAATCAATTGCCAATGGTGGACAGGGTGGTGGTGTCATGACGTACTTTCACTCCATACCTGAAACAGGGGATGGGATAGTTATTTTGACAAACAGTCAAAGGAGCTGGCCATTCTTCGGACATGTCGTGAATGTCTGGGGAATGTGGAATGGACATGGTGAGGTTGGATTTGGTAAAATTATAATAGCTCAAAACATTCTCTGGGCTGCAGTTTTGTTGTTGTTTATAATCTTCCTTGTTCAACTGCATAAGGTGCTTTTAAATCTGATTAATGGGAGAAGTAGGTTTTCGTGTTCAAGCCTCTTAAACTCACCTAAGAACCTTTTGAGAATGGTTGTCTCATTATCTGCATTGATGGGACTATTATGGTCAATAAATCAGGATTATCTATTCTTAACTTCGATTTTTCCCATAGTTTCCAGCTGGATTGGAGCAGTGATATTATTGCTTGCATTGGAACAGGCATTAATGGGATTTCTGATTGATTTCTGATCAATCAGGGAGTTATACTTTTAATGAGACAAAAAATTTTGCTGATACGAGGAGGCAGGTTATGCTAATTAAGGATTTTGAGAAGCTAACTATTGATGCATTTACAGAAGAAAAGCTGCAATTTGTTAAGGACAAGGATGAGTATGGATTCACTACCATGGGATCAGATGAAATAAAGAGAGTCGGGTACTGCACAAACCTAACAATCGAGACTGCAGGAGAAGCGGCTAGGCAAAAGGTTGATCTATTGATAACACATCACGATGCCTGGGAATGGATGACTGGAATGAAGGAAGAGGCACTTGATATTTTGAGAAAAAATGACATTACACACTTCTTTATCCATTTGCCCTTGGATGATGCCGTTTTTGGCAACAATACTACAATACTCGGGAAACTCGGATTTAGAGTGGTTGAAAAGTTCGCAAATGATGATGGGATGTACTGTGGGAGAGTTGGGGAACTGGATATACCAATAGAGTTTAAGGAACTTGCAATAAAGCTTGAGATTCTGCTGGAAGAGCCAGTGAAGGTCTGGAAAAACAATGACAGATTGGTGAAAAGAATTGGAGTGGTAACAGGTGCTGGGTTTTCCACTACAAACATAGAGGAAGCTGTCAACTTGGACTGTGATGTTTATTTAACCGGCGAAAAGATACTATATACGGTTCAATATGCTATGTTTCGCGGGATAAATCTAATAATAGGCAGTCATACATTCACGGAAATTTTTGGATTGGAAAGTCTGGCTGAATTGATAAGTGAGAGATATCCTAAGCTTGAGATTATTAGGATTTCCGAAGAACACGTGGAATAAAGTGTTTAAAGGACAGTATATACGAGACGAGAAGACAACCCATAGAGAACGGTTTACAGATATTTATGGGTTTTTAGTTTTTTTGTTTACTTTATAATCAAATAAAGGAACAGAAAGGAGAAATTATGGCAGAGCAAAAGATTTATAAAATGAGTTTTGCAAAAGTATATCCAATGTATGTGGCAAAGGCAGAAAGAAAGGGACGCACAAAGGAAGAGGTAGATCAAATCATCCTTTGGTTGACTGGATACAGCCAGGAAGAGTTTGAAAAGCAATTGAGAAATAAAGCTGATTTTGAAACATTTTTTTTGGAGGCAACAAGCCTGAACCCTTCAAGGCATTTAATAAGTGGAGTTGTCTGTGGTGTAAGGGTGGAAGATATTGAAGATCCACTTATGCAGGAAATAAGGTATCTGGACAAGTTGGTAGATGAGCTTGCAAAAGGTAAGAAGATGGAGAAGATCTTAAGAAAGTAGATTCATTCATACCCATGAGGATACCCAGGGGTTCAGACTCCTTTGGTTAGATTTTGTGAGAAAGTAAAGTCTAATTCAATAAAATCTTGTAAGATCAACTGTAAAGACAAATTAGACATAAGCTGCTTGGATTATCTGGTATACTATATATTGTAAGAAATAGTGTAGATGAACCATAATCACTCAGAAGAGGTGATAAATCCATGATAAAAACAAAACTGATTTTAATCGACGGAATAACAGGCTCTGGAAAATCTACAACTGCCCAGTTTCTTGCAGGACAGTTGAGGTTAAACGGAATCAAGGCAAAATGGTATCATGAGACAGAGGACAGCCACCCTTTGGCATATGAAGAGGATGTGGAGGTTTTTTCATCTAATCAAGAGAGGGATAAGTTCTTAAAGACCATCCCAAAACTGTGGAGAAAGTTTTCAAAGGATGCTGAAATATCAGACCATGTACATATTATCGAGAGCCATCTGCTTCAGGATACTGTCAGGATTTTGTTCCAGAATAATCTTGATGAGACTAGAATATCAACATTTGTTAAGGAGATTGAGGATATAATTGAGCCTCTCAATCCAGCCCTACTTTATTTTAAACAAATGGATGTGGAGCATTCAATAAGAAAAGTCTGGAAGCGCAGGGGTGAAGACTGGAAAAATTGGTTTGTTGACTCTGATATTCAGACACCTTTTGTTAAATCCAGCGGTATTATAGGAGAAACAGGAGTTATAAAACTCTGGGCTGAATATCAGAACTTCACTGATAAAATTTTTGAGGGTTATGGATTTAAGAAATTATGCATTGATAACTCAGAAGGAAATTGGACTACATATCATCAACAAATGATGAAATTCTTGAGCCTGAACTTAATTTCCGAGACAGTAGATGTAAATATTGATGAGAAAAGAATTCTTTGCGGAACATACAAAGAAAAGGAAGGGGATTTGAGTTGTTCAGTTAAGCTACTTGATGAAAATTTGGTATGTGATCTGATCTGGCCAGATATTAGGGTCCTACCAGATGCTACAAGGAAGAATCTTTTCTACCTCGAATCATTTCCAATTAATATTGAGTTCATAGAAAACAAGGATGGATCAGTGGAGAGTATTCACCTAAGTGGTTCAAGAGAAGCATTTGACGGGAAGAGATTGATAAGAGTATAAAAACCTACCATGGGCATCCTATGGTAGGTTTCTTTGAATAAATCGAGTTTGTAGTATTGACAGTAGCGATAAATAGAATTATACTAGACTCATAAGTCTAGACTGACGAGTCTAGTTGAATCAATAAGGGATAGGAACTGCCAGACGATAAGGAGTTTAATTATGAAAAGAGACGATATTATCAATGCTGCTATAATTGAATTTGGAGAAAACGATTATAATAATGCCAAAATAGATTCAATCATTAGCAGCTCAAAAACCAGTAAAGGGACATTTTATCACTATTTTAACAGCAAGGAGGAGTTGTATCTTGAATTAGCAAGAAAAGCTACGGAAAAGAAGATAGATTTTTTAAATTCAAAAACTCTATTCCAGGACAAAGCATCAGTTAGCTACACGATATTTGAAATTCTTCATAAACAGATAAAAACAGCAATGGACTTTGCATTGGAATTTCCCGAATATGCTACTTTAAGTATAAGGATTGCTACTGAAACAAACCAGGAGATAAAAGGGAAAATACGGTCTGTAGTTGGAAATATCTCTGGAGATTATTTTGAGAAGTTGATAGCGAAGAATATAGAAGATGGAGTGATCCGTGAAGATATTCCTTATGATGTGGTATCCGGATTACTCAGTTTCATGCTTACTTACTATATAGATTTTATAATAAATCTAGGTGTTGAGATTAATGTGGTGAATCAAGAGAAGATTTATGAATATCTAGAGTATTACATTGCTTTTCTTGAAAATGGGCTCAGAAAGTGAGTCAAGTGTAACAAATAATACCTGATGGGTCTAAAGAAGTTCTAAATAATGATTAATAACTGCAATATAATAGGAGGAAGAGAAATGTTAAATTTAGAGAAAAGCATATATTTTGATGAGTCTTTGGATCATTACGAAATTGGATCAGGGAATAGTCTCTATACTAGAATAGTTAGTGTTGATAAGAAAGGCAAGACAGCGATATATATCCATGGTGGAGGATCTGGTGGGAATCACACCTTGTTATTGAGGCCGACGAAGTGGATGATTGAACATGAATTGTTTTCTAAGGTAATATTGCCTGACAGGCGGGGAGAGGGTCTAAGCAGTCCTTTAAAAGAAAAATTGACTATAAAGGATCATGCAAAGGACATGAAGGCTCTCTTGGACAAACTCGAGGTGAATGGTCCCATTACAGCAATAGGATTATCTTATGGAGGACCAATAGCCATAGAATTGGCAGCCATGGATTCCAGGATTGATGAAGTGATCTTGATGGCATCCTCACTAGGCTTGAGGGATGTAGATGGCTTTAGGGGATTTCTTTACAAGCATGATTTACTTACACCAATAGTAAAAAGGTATTATAGGAGAAATCTTGGTAAATATGACTGGAAGTATTCAGAGTTCGAGAATGTTTATGATTTGAAAACAGAAAAGGAGTTAATGAAATTCTTCACAGAAGAGATAAAGCACACTGATAAGAAAATGTTGGAAAGCCTGCTGCTTCAAAATGCCTCTACACTGGATAAGAATAACAACGGAGTAAGTTCTGAAATTGAGTTGAATATTCCAATATGCCAGGTAATAGGTGGCAATGATGAGATATGGGAGACAAATTTGGAAAGTTATAAAGATAGATTTCCAAATATCAAATCAACAATCATTGAAAATGAAAGACATAAAGGTGCTATTTTGAACGCTCACAAGTTTTACGAAGGTCTGTTGAGTATGCTCTAGAATGTGAGATTCAGGAAACTCCATCAAGAAGAAATGTGGGAGGTGAATATGAAACCCTTAATGGTATTTGGAATTATTTTGGCTAGTATTTTAGCAATAGTAGTTATACTGTTGTTTGCTTCCAGAATCAACCACAAGAATAAGTTGCAAAAAGAAGCCAGAGAATTTTTGCCACCAGGCAGTATAATTGAAGTGGATGATAATAAAATACATGTCTATGCTACTGGTGAAGGTGAAACTACACTTGTCTTTATGGCGGGGCACGGTACCAGTAGTCCCACATTGGACTTCAAGCCACTATGGAGCAGGCTTATGGACCAGTACAGGATTGTAGTAGTCGAAAAATCAGGATATGGCTGGAGTGATGTATCAAATAGTCCAAGGGATATTGATACCATTCTGGAAGAGACAAGAAAATCACTCGACTTTGCGGGAGAAAAAGGACCATATGTTCTTGCACCTCATTCCATGTCAGGTCTGGAAGCAATATATTGGGCTCAGAAATACCCGGATGAAGTTAAGGCGATAGTAGGGCTGGATCCCAGCATACCTGAAACTGTAGAATTGCTTCCTGAACCAAAAAATATGCAGCTGAGGCTCTTGTATTATATTGCCAGAATTGGTCTAACAAGGTTTATGCCGGAATCCGAAACCAGTAGAAATCTGCCTCTGATGGATTCAAATGATCTGTCAGAAGAGGATAAGCATAGATACAAGGCCTTGTTTTATAAAAGCACCTTAACAGAGGATATGCTTAGGGAAGTGGAATACCTTAAAGAAAATGGGAAAACCGTTGAGCAAGGATCAACTCCAAAAAGTATTCCAATGTACTTCTTTATTTCCCAACAGCAGGATAAAAGAGTTAATGGATGGAAGGATGCATTGCTTGGGTATCTTTCAAATATAGACACAAAAAAACATATGATTCTTGATACAGAACACTATGTTCATCATGATAAGTCTGATTTAATAGCCAGAGAGATAAAAGCTTTTCTTTCTGAAATCGAGTAAAGCTTTACTTATTGAGGAGGATAGATATGAAAGAAGTGCCCAGGGGGAACGTCCCCATGGGCGCTTTGTTACTTGAGATTGAGAAATACCTTCATTATCTCAGGGTGATAATCTTCAAAAGTTGGGAATTCGTCCCTATTTTCAGTGTAGTGGCAAACTGCCTCAACAATCTCGTATATATACTTAAAGCCCCGTTCACGATCCTTTGCAAGGGCATTTTTGTAAGCTGTTTCACCAAGAATATTCTTTAACATGATAGCAGTGTTGGCTCTTACAATATGCTCATTGACTGTTGTTTCCCAGGTTGTGTAGGCCTGGTTGGACATTACATTCTTGAGTGGTCCATACAAGTCTTCTGTTTCCTCCAAAATCTCTCCTTGCTGCGCGGTAAGTGGATTAACATAGGTGTGGGAAATCTCATGGACCAAGACGTTGATGAATATCTCTTCATCGTCATATACTCCAAGGGTTGGAAGCACCTCAAGGGATCCGGTCTTCAGATCAATGGAAACACCGTAGGCGTTCTTGGCATGGGGAGTGACCGTGATGATGGAATTTTGTATTGGCTTTCCATAGAAGTCCTCAACCACTTCCTCCACATTGTATGAATTTACAATATAATGCCCCTTATCCATCATTTTTATGTACTGCTCTTTATTATCCCTGAAGTATGAATCAAAGTCACTGTCCATTCTAAATGCCTTCTGATAAATCATTAGCTTTTCGAGATTCTCCTGTCCGCTGGACCTTTTCATTGTAAACTCATTGATCTCGATGTCATTCCTCAATTTGAAATTCTCGTTGAAATGGTAGATGGATGAGGGAATGGCATCATAGGTGTAGCCCCTTATCATCATCGAGGAGAGCATCTTCACAAATTCATGGTCCTGAAAATCCTTGAACCTTTCCTTGCCAGCCTCAATATAGGGTGTGTTGTCTTGGTAATTGGTGAAATCATTGCCGCTATTTGCCATTTCAACAGCCAGATAAGTGGCCTCAATCATTGGACTCACCCTAAATCTTATTCCAGAATCAAGATTGTAGTAGATGGATTTCACCGGGTCATATCCGTCAAAGCGCGGATCATCCAGGGTCAAATCAGGGATTGAGTTTGGAGAGGCACATCCCGATATAATAGATATTAAAGCTATTAATAGCACAACAATCCTTCTCATTACAATACCTCCAATAAACGAATTAGTCTCAATTATAATAAATAACTTGAACATGATAATACAATAACATAATAATACACTTATGTTGATAATTCAACAAATATTAAGAGATTGGATGTAAAGCTTTGAAGACAGGATTAAATTGTGCCCAGTTAGGTCACTTTTAAATGGTCCCGGTACATCCCCGTGGGTATTCCTATGTTATATTTCAGTTGAAAAGTAAGTTGTTCTGGGTATCTTCAATACATGGACAATAACGATCGATTAGTATGAAAAGGGGAGGTAGCTTATGACTGAACTTCAAAAATACAATAACTATATCGATGGGAAATGGGTAAAACCCACTTCAGGTAAATATTTCAAAAATATAAACCCAGCTGATTATGATGATGTAATCGGAGAATTTCCACTGTCATCCGGTGTGGATGGTAAAGCTGCAGTTGATTCCGCATCTGAGGCCTTTAACACATGGAGTAAAATGCTCCCGAAAGACAGAGAAGTCTATCTTAATAGATTTGTTGATATGCTTGAGGATAATGTGCAGAGGATAGGTGAGGCGATCTGCAGGGAAGAGGGAAAAACCCTGAAAGATGCAATATCAGAACCTGAGAAGAGTATCAGGGAATGCAGCTTTATGATTGGAGAAGGTAGGAGACTTGAGGGAATTACAATGCCCAGTGACAGAAATGGAGTAGAAAGTGTCGCAAAAAGGGTCCCAATTGGAGTGGTTACAGCAATAAGTCCATGGAACTTTCCATTTATCACCCCTCTGAGAAAGATTATCTCAGCTTTGGTTACTGGTAATACCGTAGTTTTCAAACCGTCATCTGATACACCCCACACCGGAGTCATAATCATGGAGCTGTTCCACGGAGCTGGTTTTCCACCTGGAGTGGTGAACATGGTTATTGGAAAGGGAGATGACTTGGGGGATTCAATTGTATCAGACCCTTTGGTGAAAGGCATAACCTTTACTGGATCAACTGATGTAGGGAAGAAGATTAACAGAAAGGCTTCCAATAATTTTACTAAACTGCAGTTTGAAATGGGCGGGAAAAACCCTGCAATTGTTGCAGATTATAAGGATATCCCCCACGCAGCACGAGAGATAACCGATGCAGCGTTTTCTCTTACAGGCCAGCGATGCACTTCAATTTCCAGATTAGTTGTACTAAGGGAACATGAAGAGGAATTGGTTTCTTCGATTGTTGAGAATATGAAAGATATTGTGGTTGGAAATGGAAAGGACCCATCGGTTTATTACGGACCAATGATAAATGAAGCTGCTGGTAAAAAATGCATGGAGTATATTGAAAGTGCAAGAGAGGAAAATGCCAAAATATTGGTTGGTGGAAACAGACTCACTGGAGGTGAGTATGACAAAGGGTTCTATATTGAACCGACCTTGATTGTCAATGCTGACAACGAAATGAAGGTCTCCAGGGAAGAGATATTTGGACCCGTTCTTGTTGTCATCGCGGTTGAAAGCTTTGATGAAGCTATTGAGATTTCCAACAGAACCAAATATGGTCTTTCTTCAGTACTGTTTACTGATAATCTTGACTATATTGGAAGATTTTCAGGAGAAGTAGAGGCCGGTATGCTTCATATAAATCACGGGACAGTTACTGACCCATTTATGCCTTTTGGTGGCATTAAGGACTCAGGATTAGGTGAGTATTCCAAAGGCTCTACAAACAAGACTTTCTTCACAAACTGGAAGGTAACCTATACCAAGTATACTCGCTAGGGAGAATTATCGGTTAATAGTGTAGCTGAAGATGTCTACAGCGATAAGCCAAAGAAGCTTTTGTCCAAGAATCAGTCTATAAGAGCTTACTGGAGGGGATGTCCCCTTGGTAAGCTCTTATCAGTGCGCCCGGCATGGGTGCAATCTAACGGGTGAAAGTCCCCAGTGCGGGTTGATAGTGCCAAGCACATAGCCAAGA
>NZ_JBMEMN010000011.1:0-70104 GCF_049310905.1 Gudongella sp. DL1XJH-153 | reverse complement strand
CTCAATATTATTTGTTTTTAAAAAATTGATTCTTGGTTTATTCAAAGTTCTCACAACTGTTTAGTTATCTAGGTTCAGCGCCGTCCTCTCTCGAGGCGACTTGATTAGTATACCATGTATACTAACCCTGCGTCAACATCTTTTTTTGAAGTTTTTTTATTGTCTTTTCTGTTAATGTCCTTCTCAAAAGAGTCAGCTTTTATATAATACCCTTTAATGAAAAGGTTGTCAAGGAAAATGTCAATTTAAAAGGCATTACTTATTCTTTCAAAGACTCCCTTCCATGATAGCTTTTCAACTTCCCTTTTAAAGGGTGCAACATTATTATACCCGTCATGATGATTATTAATCTGTATATCCAATGTTTTTTTCAAATTAAAAACAAATTGATTGTAATCGTCATGAAGTGGTGTATCTACATCCATCATTCTCGGGAGTTTAACGAAACTTACCAATCCTGATGTTGCGAGTTTCTCTCCCATATAGCTTTTTAATCCAGGTATGTCTGTTGTTACAACCATAAGACCGCATGCGAGTGCCTCCATTGTTACAAGCGGAAGACCTTCGTAGTATGATGGCAATACAAAGATATCAGACTCTCTGAAAAGATCAGCCAGTTCCACCTGGCTCAAGGCTCCAGTGAACTTAACCCCCAATTCATTGCCCCGTTTGTAAATCTCTTCCTTTTCTTCGCCCTGGCCACTTCCAGCCATGGTTAGATCCACGGGGTGGATGCGCTGAAGATTTTCATATGCATCGAGTAGCGGAATCAGTCCCTTTGCATGGCTTAGCTTTCCTGCATATACAAGTCTTGCCCTGTCCGAGATCTTCTTGTTTTCAGGAGGATAGAATATATTTTCGTCGTAACCTCCCCCTGCCAGATGAATTTTCTCAAATGGTATATTATAAAGTCTTTCTATTGTTGTTTTCTGATCTACTGTCAGCGCAAATACACCTTCCAGTGCATGCAGCTCTTTTGCAACCCTTTCCGCCAGCCTGTTTATCTTAAGGAACTGTCTTATATCTGTTCCATGGCATATTCCATATACAGGTATGTCTCTTGATAGCTTGGCTACAACGGATGTCCCGAGCCAAAGGTGGTGGGACAAAATGACATCAGGATTAAAGCTCTCTACCGCATCTTCAAACTTTCTTGTGAATTCATTTTCCCATCTGTCGATATCTTCAATGCTCATATCCTTGTACACGCTGCTTCTGTATGGCATCTTGTCGCTCATCCCCATTATGGGGAATGGAATTTCAGTAGTGTTGAAGTGGATCATATCCAGGTATTCAAGGATAGGATTGTCGTAATCCAGGCCTTCCTGGACAGCTCCCAGAAGTCCCTGTCTGTATCCATTCTTATGAGCTTCAGTTATCATGGCCTTAAGATAGGTTCCGCTTCCGGTCTTTCCAGGGTATTGACTTGTTATGTGCAATATTTTCATAGATTACCTCCATACAATATAGAGTAATTAATTTTATGCTTTTTAAAACCGAGACCTTTACGTGCCACAGTAAGTTTTATAAGGAATTGATCGAGCTTGTGGTATTTTCATAAATTTCTTATCTACCATACTGATCTCATAAGGATTTTTTAGTCCTTGTAATAATTCATTTAGTTTGCTAATGTCATTATTTTCTACAGCACTTTCTAAAGCTTCTTCAACAAGGTAGTTTCTTGGAATCAAAAGAGGGTTTGATTTTTTCATTAACTCTTTACTCTGCTCATCTGTTTGCTCTTGAGTTTTTAATCTTAATGTATATTCTCTTTCCCAATCTTTAAAATCTTTTGTTTTATAAAACTCCAATTCAAAATTCTCGCTATATGTTAGGCCTAAAAAAAAGTTTGTATAATCTACCTTATGCTTTGTCATGGAATCAAGTAAAGTATCAATGAGATCTTTATAAGAACTTTTGTATCTGAAAAGTCCTAGTTTTCTTGCCATGCCAGAATAGTAGTTACTTTCATAGTGGTTACCGAAATCTCCAAGAACATCTTTTGCAATTTTTATTGCCTTATCTGTATTAGAATCTAGCAATGGCAGAATGGTTTCAGCAAATCTTGAAAGATTCCAAAGTCCAATTTTAGGCTGATTTCCAAAGGCGTATCTCCCTTGATGGTCTATTGAGCTAAACTTAGTTTCTGGGTTATAAACATCGATATAAGCACAAGGACCATAATCTATAGTTTCACCTGCAATGCTCATATTATCTGTATTCATAACTCCATGGATAAAGCCAACAAGCTGCCATTTAGCAATTAATTTTGCCTGAGTGTTTGTTACTTGTCTTAGAAGTTCAATATATGGATTTTCTTTAAGCATAAGATTTGGGTAATGTCTTTTTATCGTATAATCTGCCAATGTCTTAGTATCTTCTGAATTTCCATACTTTGCAGCATATTCAAATGTTCCAACTCTGATATGACTTTTGGCTACCCTGGTTAAAACAGCTGCATTGATTTGTTTGCCTCTATAAATTTTATCTTCAGTCTTAACCACAGCCAAACTTCTTGCCGTAGGTATCCCTAGATGATACATAGCTTCACTGATAATATACTCCCTTAACATTGGTCCAAGGGCCGCCCTACCATCACCACCTCTGGAATAGGGAGTTTTCCCCGAGCCTTTTAACTGAATATCAAAACGTTCACCATTTGGCCTTATATGTTCACCAATAAGCAAGGCTCGTCCATCTCCAAGCATTGTAAAATGACCAAATTGATGTCCTGAATAAGCTTGAGCTATGGCCGTTGAATTCTCTGGTATTTTATTACCTGCTAAAATATCTATTCCATCTTTGGATTTTAGATAATTAACTTCAAGCCCCAAATCCTTAGCTAGTTTTTCATTTAATATAGTAATCATAGGGTCACTAATTGCTTGAGTTTTTATTTTTGAGTAAAAAAACTCTGGTAAAGTAATATACGTGTTTTCTAAGTTAAATCCTGAATCTATATTTGTCATGGTATCTTCTCCTTATTTAGCCTTGTACTTTCTATACCCAAATATATTACACGATAAATATTGATAGTATACTGTAAAGCTAGTGTAAGCAATGTATTATTTTTGACAACAAAGTAAAACAAAGACCTTGTAAAGCAATTATGCCTTACAAAGCCTTTTAAGTTTACTAGGTTAAATTATATTCTAGTAGAGTTTTGCTCCTGCTGGAATGTGTGAGTCAACCATTAAGAGATTCAATCTTTCTTCGCCTTCTTCTTCATGGATGGCACTTATAACCATCCCGAAAGAATCAATTCCCATCATCTTTCTTGGGGGAAGATTAGTGATTGCAATCAGCGTTTTTCCTATTAGGTCCTCTGGTTTGTAATATTCGCTAATGCCGCTTAAAATAGTCCTTTCAGAGTCTGAACCATCATCTAAGGTTAATTTCAATAGTTTTTTGCTCTTAGGTACTTCCTCGCAATTAAGAACTTTCACAGCACGGAAATCTGACTTGCTGAAGGTTTCAAAATCGACAAATTCCTCAAATAGTGGTTCTACCTTAACCTTCGAAAAATCTATCTCTTTTGTAGTCTCTGCAACCTGGTCTTCTACTACATTTGAAGTCTCTTCTCCAGCTATCGGCTTCATTGTAGGGAACAACAATATATCCCTTATACTTGGCTGATCTGTGTACAATATTATCATTCTGTCAATTCCTATTCCCAAACCTCCAGTTGGTGGCAAACCTACTTCAATGGAATTGATAAAGTCTGTATCCATTGGGTGAGCTTCGTCATCTCCTGACTCCTTCTGCTTGACCTGCTCTTCAAATCTTTCTCTTTGGTCAATTGGATCGTTTAGCTCTGAGAATGCATTTGCCAACTCCCATGTGTTAATAAATGCTTCAAATCTATTTGTGATTCTTGGATCATCTGGATTTCTCTTTGCCAATGGTGATATTTCCACTGGGTGTCCTGTAATAAATGTCGGTTGAATCATATGCTTCTCACAGAACTCTTCAAACATTTCCGATATTATGTGGCCTCTTGTCGTATTCTCATCTACATCCAGACCCTTTGCCTTTGCAATTTCTCTGGCTTCTTCGTCAGTGTCTATTTTTGAAAAGTCTACTCCGGTATATTCTTTTACCGCATCCGCCATATCCATTCTCTTCCATGGAGGAGTAAGATCCAGCTCTGTTCCCTGGTAATTTATCTTGGTTGTTCCAAGAGCCTTTTCTGCAACAAATGCAAACAGTTCCTCTGTAAGTCTCATCATTTCTTCGTAGTCTACATACGCCTGGTATAGTTCAATGTTTGTAAACTCCGGATTGTGCTTAGTGCTCATTCCTTCATTCCTGAACATTTTCCCCATTTCATATACTTTCTCGAATCCACCTACAATAAGTCTCTTCAAGTAAAGTTCATTTGCAATCCTCATGTACATATCTATATCCAACGTGTTGTGGTGGGTTTCAAACGGTCTTGCATTTGCTCCCCCGGCAACCGTACTCAGAATCGGTGTCTCAACCTCAAGGAATCCTCTTTCATCAAGGTATTCTCTTACTGCCTTGATGATCTTTGATCTAAGTATAAATGTATCCTTAACTTCAGGATTTACAATCAGGTCAACATATCTTTGTCTGTATCTAAGGTCCTGGTCTTTTAAACCATGGAATTTTTCAGGCAGTATCTGTAGTGATTTTGTCAGTAGCAGAATCTCTGTGGCTCTGACTGAAATCTCGCCTGTTTTTGTCTTGAATATGGTTCCCTTTGCTCCGATTATATCTCCCAGGTCCAAATATGAAAGGTCTTCATACTCTTCCTGGCCAATCAAATCTTGTTTTGCAAAAACCTGAATTCTTCCCTCGCTGTCCTGGACGTCCAAAAAGCTTACCTTTCCGTGACCTCTCCTGGACATTATTCTTCCCGCGATTGATACTTCCTTGCCTTCAAGTTCTTCAAACTGATCTCTTATTTCATTACTATGATGAGTATAATCATATTTTTCTATAAGAAAAGGGTTCTTGCCTTTTTCTATCAGCTTTGCCAATTTTTCTCTTCTAATCTGAAGCATTTCATTTAAGCTTTGTTCACCTGTTTGCATATTATACCTCCTTGAATTTATCGGTCGATCTTCTGGATCTGGTATTTTACAACTCCATCAGGCACCTGTACATCGACTGTATCTCCAGCTTTGCTTCCTAGAAGTGCTTTTCCAACAGGTGATTCATTCGAAATCTTTCCCTCATACGGATTGGCTTCTGCTGAACCTACAATAGTGTACTCCATTTCTTCGTCGTATTCCACATCAAGAACAAGCACCTTGGATCCTATTCCAACTATTTCAGTTGAGATGTCTTCATCCTCAATAAGTTTTGCATTCCTTAGGATTGACTCAATCTTTGCTATTCTCTCCTCAAGCTTAGCTTGCTCGTTCTTAGCCTGGTCGTACTCTGAGTTCTCACTGATGTCTCCAAAGTCCAGCGCAGTTCTAATTCTTTCTGCAATCTCTTTTCTCTTAATTATCTTTGAGTCTTCCAATTCCTTTTCAAGTTTTTCCAATCCCGCATGTGTTAAGAAAACGTCCTTCTCTGCCATTAAACTCTCTCCTTTATTAAACAAAAATAAGGGTTTCCCCTTTTATTCCCTTTATTATGCCGTTTTCGTGTGATAGATTACAATAATTTCCTAGTTGTATGCAACATATTATAATCAAGTAAAACAAGCTTGTCAAGTGTTACAGAGCTTCTTGGAGATTATCATCCTCAATCAAATTCTGAAGATACTCTTTAAGCAATGACTCTATCTCATTTTTATCCTCCATGGTATTGATCCTGTTCTTGATTTCATTAGAATTTTTCATACCTTTTATATACCATGCAAGTTGTTTTCTCATTTCTCTTACGCCTATTCTTTCTCCCTTGAACTCGCACACCATGTTCATATGCCTTATGCTTGTTTCCAGAACTTCGGCTGGTGACGGCTTATCTGGGTTTTTACCTTCGAGCAATTGGTTTATTTGCCTGAATATCCAAGGATTTCCCATTGCACCTCTACCTATTGCCACACCGTCACATCCAGTCCTTTCCATCATAAGGAGTGCATCTTGAGCTTTGAATATATCTCCATTTCCAATTACAGGAATCTTAAGGGCACATTTTACGCTAGCGATATAATCCCAGTCAGCTTCTCCTGAATAGAACATATCTCTTGTCCTTGCATGAACTGTGACTGCCGCCGCTCCCGAATCTTCTGCAATCTTTGCTATCTCTACCCCGTTGATTGAGTCTTTGTCCCAACCTTTTCTTATTTTCACAGTTACTGGCTTATTTGAAGCGTCTACCACGCTCTTTATCAACCTGGCTGCCAGTTTCGGATCTTTCATCAAGGCACTTCCGTCACCATTTTTCACTATTTTAGGAGCCGGGCAACCCATGTTTATATCAATTAAGTCTATATCTTTTCTGTCATTAAGATTTTCTCTTGCCACATGAGCCATTATATCAGGTTCGGATCCGAAAATCTGAAGTGAAACTGGTCTTTCCCTGGGATCTATAGTAGTGAGACTATCTGTCTTTTTGTCTTTGTAATAGATCCCCTTGACACTGACCATCTCTGTGACTGTGAGTCCTACTCCCATTTCCTTGCATATTATTCTAAATGCCAGGTCAGTAACCCCTGCCATGGGAGCCAGCATCAATTTGTTTTCTATGTGAAAATTTCCTATATTCATACTTCACCTCTCGTAAAACAAAAGTAAGTAGCCAGGCTACTTACTGTTTCTTTCATATATTATCCTTAATCCTTCCAATGTCAGAAACTTGTCGTTATATTGGATGTACTTGCTTTCTCCTGCCATCAAAGTGGAGAAGCCTCCTGTTGCAACAACCTTAACTTCATCAATGGTGTGGTTCATTTCCTCGATCATCCTTACAATCAAAGAGTCAACCATGCCTACAAATCCGTATACAAGTCCCGACTGGATGCTTGCTATCGTAGTCTTTCCTATTACTTTCTCTGGCTTTAGTATTTCAACCTTTGGCAGCTTTGCTGTTCTAAGGAACAATGCCTCTGATGAGATCTTTATTCCAGGTGTTATTATTCCACCCAGGTACTCTCCTTCCTTATTCACAAAGCAGAAGGTAATTGCTGTACCAAAGTCTACAATTATGACTGGTCCTCCATACTTCTCGTAGGCAGCCACTGCATTTACAATTCTGTCGGCTCCGACTTCCTTTGGATTGTCATACTTAATATTCATACCTGTCTTGACTCCAGGACCTATGACAATTGGGTCCTTCTTGAAATATCTATTGCTCATTGCAGGTAATGTGTGCATCAGTGTTGGCACAACAGAGGATATTATTATATCGTCAACATCGTTTGCGTCTATTCCATTGTATTTGAACATCTGGTCAAAAAGTAATCCATACTCATCAGAAGTCTTTTCCTTATCCGTTGATATTCTCCAGTCATAAACCAGTTTATCACCCTCATAGGCCCCTAATACGATATTTGTATTTCCCACATCTATTACTAGTAGCATCTACTCACCCTCTATCTTCGTCTTTTAACTGCACTTACAACACTGGTTACGATTATTATTGCGATTATTGATTCGGGAATTCCATTTGTTATTCCAATTCCCACTATTATTCTTCTGGCAACTTCAACATCCTGCCCAAGAGCCTCAACAAATCTTTCCCCGAAGAATACATATATCATTGTTAGGACGCCTACTGTGTTTGTCAGTGTACCAACGATTGTTGCTATTACTATATCCAGCGCCTTGTCTTTAAACTTTGCAGCAGTCAGGTAAACCATTCCAATTGTCAGAATCAGTAGACCCACGTTCATTAAAAGCGGCCATATGCTCGTATAATCAATTACACTTAGATAAATTCCCCTTGAAAGATAAATAATAATTGCTGCCCATATAACATACAGTAAACCGATGGTTCTCTTTGAGCCAAGACTGTTCAGACCTTTGAAGGTGTAGTAAGCAGTTATCCCTATTAAAATCCTGGGTAGAACTGAAACTATGGGGTTAAGAAATACAAAGCTAACTGGTGTTGGCGCTGTTATAGCCTGGTATATGCTGAACAATCCGAATATCAGTCCAACCAGAGCTCCAACAATCGGTCCTTCTATTATTGCCCCGATGATAACGGGAATATGCATGATTGTTGCTCTAGTTGGTCCAACCGGTATGAATCCAAGAGGCGTCATACCCAGTACAATGGAGATTGCTCCAAGAACACCAATAATGGTTAATTTTCTGATGTCAAAACGTTTCATACTTTTCATTATTATCCCTCCGCTCTGGTTCCAGTGGATACCAGTCGATTTAACAAGTTTACATTCTTACAGTCCGACTCCTATATGGATGTCAGCTTTTTCAACATTAACATTATATAAGCTGAATTGAATAATTGCAATGTTTTTATATTTCATTGGCTGTTTTCATACCTTTATAAGGACTGGCTGATAGCACTGCGTTTACAACCGCTTTTTCAACTGCTTCAGCGGAAAGCATTGCAACAAGGTTTATATCTGCCTGAACCTTGTTCGTAGCCATCACAAATAAAGTGTCTCCATCTACTGCTGTGTGGACGGGGTTTATTGTCCTGGCGAGTCCGTTGTGTGCAGTTTGCGCAACCTTGTTTCCTTCTGCTTTTGTCAGTATTGCATTTGTTGCCACAACTCCAATGGTCGTATTTGTATTTGAAAACTGGATCCTTTCAGTGGACTGCTTCATTATGAATTCCGTATTCAGCATCTTGTTGTCCTTGTAATCATATACTCCAGCAATCTGAGTATTCTTATGGAATATATCTCCAAAGCTATTTACAATTACAATTGCACTTACAGTCAAGTTCCCTGCCCTTACTGTAGCGCTCCCTAACCCGGATTTCATGGCATTGTCAGGTCCTAGTATCTTTCCTACAGTTGCCCCCTTGCCACAGCCAACTGAGCCCTGTCTGTCCTCTTTTTTACTGGCATTCATTGCTGCCTTGTATCCCATGTTTTTATCTGGCCGGATTTTCGGGTCACCAATAAGAAGATCAAAGATAACCGCTGATGCAACAATTGGTACTTTTGTTACACCTACATCGAATCCTACCCCTTTTCCCTCCAGATAGTCCATTACTCCTGATGATGCCTCCAAACCGAAGGCTGATCCTCCCGCCAGGACTACTGCATGGACCTTGTCCACCATCTTTTCCGCCTTGAACAGGTCCGTCTCCCTGGTTCCTGGAGCTGAGCCTCTGACATCTACACCTCCGGTTGCACCTTCTTCGGCAATTATTACAGTGCATCCTGTCATACCTTCCAAGGATTCCTCATGTCCAACAATTATTCCATCTACATCTGTAACATAACCTGAATACATGTTTTTTCCTCCCACATTTTTGTAGGTACTCTTTACCCTATTGATGCAAAAAACAAACAAACTCACCCTCAAGTGAGGATGAGCCTGTGATTTTTATCCGAAGAACATCAATAGCATACCTGCCGCTATTGCTGATCCGATTACTCCTGCTACATTCGGTCCCATTGCATGCATTAAAAGGAAGTTCTTTGGATTCGCTTCCTGTCCTACCTTCTGGGCTACTCTGGCTGCCATTGGCACTGCAGATACTCCTGCTGCCCCTATCAGCGGATTTACCTTTCCCCCAGAAAGCTTGTACATGATCTTTCCAAATAAAACTCCAACTGCTGTCCCTATTGCAAATGCTACCAATCCCAATGCAATTATGCTCACTGTCTGGAAGTTCATGAAGTTCTCGGCACTTGCAGTAGCTCCGACTGTTACTCCCAGGAAAATTGTTACTATGTTTATAAGCTCATTCTGAGCTGTCTTGGATAGTCTCTCTGTAAGTCCGGTTTCCCTGAACAGGTTTCCTATCATCAACAGACCAACAAGTGGTGCTGCTGATGGCAGTATCAGTGTTACAAGCACTGTTACCACTATCGGGAATATAATCTTTTCCTTCTTGGATACTGGTCTTAACTGCTCCATTACTACTGATCTCTCTTCTTTTGTAGTAAGAGCCTTCATTATCGGTGGCTGGATTATTGGTACCAATGCCATATATGAGTAGGCTGCCACTGCTATTGGCCCCAACAGGTGTGGTGCCAGCTGAGAAGTCAGATACAGTGCTGTAGGACCGTCAGCTCCCCCAATTATTCCTATGCTCGCTGCCTCTGGTCCAGTAAATCCTAAAAGTGTTGCTCCTAAAAAGGTAACAAAGATTCCAAACTGAGCTGCTGCTCCCAATAAAACTGATTTAGGATTTGCTATTAGCGGACCAAAATCAGTCATGGCTCCTACTCCCATGAATATAAGAGGTGGATATATTCCCAGCTTAACGCCCAGGTATAAGTAGTATAAAACTCCTCCGTATTCCTTTGTCTTGCTAACAAGGTCTCCGGTTGCCGGGTCTCTCATTATTTCTACCAATGGTTCTTTCATCAGGTTTGCTCCTGGCAGGTTGGCCAGCATCATTCCAAAAGCTATCGGCACTAACAGCAGTGGTTCAAACCCTTTTGCTATGGCAAGGTACAATAACACAAAGGAAATCAAAAGCATGACCGCATGACCGTATTCCATCAAGGCAAATCCCGTGTTGTACCAAAAATCTGCAAATATTTCCATTAACATCTTAGTTCATCCTTTCTTGAAGGGATTAGTCCACGATTACCAGCTGATCTCCAGTGTTTACTGCTGCGCCTTCTGATGTTGCAATCTTTGATACCACACCATCTTTTGGTGATACAATCTCGTTTTCCATCTTCATTGCTTCAAGTATCAAAAGTACGTCTCCTTCTTTTACTTCCTGCCCTTCTTTTACTAGGATTTTCCAGATGTTTCCTGGCATTGGTGATTCTACTACTTCCTGGTCTGCTGATGCAGCTACTGGTGCAGGTTTTGCTTCTGTCTTAGGTGCTGATTTAGGTGCAGGTGCTGCGGCTGATGATGCTGGAGCTTTTGCTGCCTTTGGTGCTGAGGATGCTGGTGCACCTACTTCCTCAACTTCCACTTCGTAGCTTTTACCGTTTACGGTTATGTTGAATTTTTTCATTATTTCTCCTCCGTTTTTAGGTTATTATTATTCATTCTCAATTGATTTCTTTGTTTTCGTATAGTCTACTCTCGAAAAGTCCGATGAAGCGTTCTCTGATTCAAGATCAGAGATTTATCACACTCGTTTCGAAAATTGACTTGCTATCGATTGAGCTTGCATTTGGTCAGTAATATATTTTCGTTCTTTTGCAGTCAAGTAACTATTAACTTAAGTGGTAATCACGCAAGTCAGTCTGATTTTCTCACTTCATGTGTTAAATCAAGCTGATCTTTCCATATGATCACTTATTCATCATGACTTTTCTTAAGATTAACTTTACTCATTCTAATTTTACTTTATACTTTCGCCTGACTTAATTACTACATTCTCCCCATTATCTGTTCCTGTTTTCCGATTTCTCTCCAAACTGTTGTTGCCTGTGGGGTTCTTCTTATGCTGCTGATATATATTTCTGGTATGTCCACTCCTAGACTGTTTGCTACAGCTGCTGTTATTACTGCTATCAGCTCTTCTTCATCCTCTTCTGATGTTTGTGCAGCTGCTGTTGTTTCATTCTTGACTGGCTTTTCTTGTTTTACCGGGGCAACTTTTTTTGTTTCTTTTTTACCAACTTCCATTGATTTTAGAAAACCAATTGTCAGCGAAATCAGTATCAGAACAATAAATACTACTCCCATACTAACAACAGTTACAACCAGCGCTTCTCCCATCGTTACTTCATTTCCCATGGTTTTTCCTCCCTATACTGGCAGGTTGCCGTGTTTTTTACTTGGTCGGGTCTCTCTCTTAGTCTCTAACATATCAAATGCACTTATAAGTCTTGGTCTTGAGTGACTTGGCACTATTACATCATCAACAAATCCTCTTTGTGCTGCGATGTATGGATTTGCTACTGTGTCTCTGTACTCTTCAATTTTTTCTGCTCTTGTTGCCACTGGGTCATCTGATTCTGATATTTCATTCTTGAAAATTATGTTTGCAGCTCCGTCCGGTCCCATTACAGCTATCTCAGCATTTGGCCATGCAAACACCTGGTCTGCTCCAAGGTCTTTACTACACATTGCAAGATATGCTCCTCCGTAGGCTTTTCTAACTATCATTGTTACTTTTGGCACTGTTGCCTCTGAGTAAGCGTATAGCATCTTTGCTCCGTGTCTTATGATTCCACCATGTTCCTGTCCAACTCCTGGAAGGAATCCTGGTACATCTACTAGATTAAGTAAAGGTATGTTGAAGGCATCACAAGTTCTTATGAATCTTCCTGCTTTGTCTGATGCGTTTATATCCAGGCATCCTGCAAGAATCTTCGGCTGGTTTGCAACCACTCCTACAGTTTTTCCGTTTAGTCTGATATATCCTGTTATTATGTTCTGTGCATACAGTGGTTGCACCTCAAAGAAGTGGTTATCATCCGCTATCATTTCTATTACTTTTTTCATATCATAAGGCTTGTTTGGGTTTTGCGGTACTACTTCATTAAGCTCTTCATCCACTCTGTTTATGTCATCTACTACTTCATAAGCTGGTGGCTGCTCCATGTTGTTTGAAGGTAAGAAGCCCAACAACTCTATTATCTTATCCAGTGATTCCTGTTCTGTCTTGTCGATAAAGTGTGCGACTCCACTCTTCTTGTTGTGGGTATTTGCTCCTCCAAGAGCTTCCTGGCTTACTTCCTCTCCTGTTACTGACTTGATTACCTGAGGTCCTGTTATAAACATCATGCTTGTCTTGTCAGTCATAAAGATGAAGTCTGTTATGGCAGGTGAGTAAACCGCTCCTCCTGCACTTGGTCCCATTATTGCTGATATCTGTGGGATTACTCCTGAGGATATTGTGTTTCTGTAGAATATTTTTCCGTATCCTGACAGGGCGTCTACTCCCTCCTGGATTCTTGCTCCACCTGAGTCGTTGATTCCAACTATTGGCGCACCCATTTTAAGGGCCATATCCTGAACCTTATTTATCTTTGCTGCATGCATTTCTCCAAGTGATCCTCCGATTACTGTGAAATCCTGAGCATATACATAAACCAATCTTCCGTCTACTGTTCCGTAGCCTGTTACCACTCCATCTGCTTCGGCATGAACTTTTCCCATATTGAAGTTTGTTGCTCTGTGCTTAACAAATGCGTCCAGTTCAACAAAGCTTCCCTCATCAAATAGGTAGTTGATTCTTTCCCTTGCTGTCATTTTTCCTGAGCTGTGTTGCTTTTCTATTCTTTTTTCTCCGCCTCCAAGCTTGATTTTTCTTTTAGCTTCGAGAAGATCTTGAATCTTATCGCTCATTTTCATCCTCCTAATGTACTTAGTCTCTCTCGCTGATTTCTATAAGAACGCCAGATGTTGATTTTGGGTGAAGGAAAGCGATTCTCGCCCCACCTGCGCCGTATCTAGGCTTCTCATCGATTAGTCTTACACCCTTTTCCTGAAGATCCTTGATGGCTTCTTCAATGTTGTCTACCTTGAAAGCTATGTGTTGAACTCCTTCTCCACGCTTCTCAATAAACTTTGCTACCGGTCCATCCTCGGTCGTAGACTCCAAAAGCTCTACTTCTGAATCTCCTACTGGTAAAAATGCAACTCTAACTTTTTGTTCCTCAACTTCTTCCTTGCTTGTACATTTTATCCCCATTACATCTTCATAGAATTTCAATGTTTCGTCAAGGTTTTTTACAGCTATTCCAATGTGATCTATTTTAGTTACCACAGATTTTCCTCCTCACATCTACTCCCTGATTAGGGATATTATCTTTTCCTTGGCAGTGTATGGGTCCTGCTTTCTCTTTTCCACCTCATGAGAAAGTTCCTCTAAAAGATCCCCTTCAAGTGCCTTATCCATGATTAACTTCAGAAGCTCTTCCTCCACAAGCTGAACAATCTCAACCTTAAGATTTCTTCTTCTTCTTTCATGAAGCTTTCCTGTCTCCTTCAGATAGTTCTCATGGTTCATTATCTTTTGGAGCAAAACGTCGATATCTTCATTTTTAATAGCAGATACCTGCTCCACTGGTGCTCTGTAGTCACTTTTCTCATTCAGGTCCAAGTTCATCTCAATTTCCAGTTTTGTTTTGTCTGCACCATCCAAATCTGATTTGTTTATTGCAAATACATCTGCGATTTCCATTATTCCTGCCTTTATTGCCTGTATGTCATCTCCCATATTGGGGACCATTACCATAAGAACTGTGTCTGCCATCTTCACAATATCAATTTCCGATTGACCTACACCTACAGTTTCAATAAAAATATAGTCACAACCATATATATCCAATGCCTTTACAGCTCCCCAGGTTGCCTTTGAAATTCCACCCAGGTAACCTCTTGTGCCCATGCTTCTGATAAATACATCCTTATCGAGGGCAAGGTCTGACATCCTGATTCTATCTCCAAGAATTGCACCACCACTAAAGGGGCTTGTAGGATCAACTGCAAGTATCCCTATCTTTTTTCCTTGAGCTCTCAATTCTTTTGTCAGTCTGTCTGTAAGTGTCGATTTACCACTTCCCGGAGAACCGGTAACTCCAATTACATAGGCGTTACCGGTCTTGTGATATTGTCTCTTTATGATATTCACTGCCTGTTCATCATTGTTTTCGAGCAAGGATATCAGGCGTGCACAGGCTCTTTTATCACCTTTAAGAAGCCTTTCTTCAATATTCAATTAAAACACCACCTATTATTTCTTAACGTTTCCCTTAATGAACTCTATAACTTCCTTGGTTGGTGTTCCAGGTGTGAAAATCCCCTCGACTCCGGCTTCCTTTAATCCAGGTATGTCATCCTCTGGTATTACACCTCCGCCAAGTACCAAAACATCCTCAATTCCCTCTTCCTTTAGAAGTCTTACCACTTTAGGGAACAGATGGTTATGTGCACCTGATAGAATGCTCAATGCAACGACATCTACATCCTCCTGAACTGCAGCAGCTACTATCTGCTCTGGTGTTTGTCTTAAACCTGTATAAATTACTTCCATTCCTGCATCTCTAAGTGCTCTGGCTATAACTTTTGCTCCCCTGTCATGTCCATCCAATCCTGGCTTTGCCACAAGTACTCTAATGGGTTTATCCATTTGACTTCCTCCTCATAACTATAATATTACAGATTGCTCATACTCTCCGAAAACTTCTCTCAGAACTCCACAAACTTCTCCCAATGTTGCATATTCCTTAACTGCATCAATTATAAACGGCATAAGGTTCTCATCAGTTTCAGCCTTTGATTTCAAGATATCAAGAGTATTTTGAACCTTATCGTTGTCTCTGGTACTCTTAAGCCTTTCGATCTTCTTCTTTTGCATAAGCTCCACGTGTGGATCGACTTTAAGAAGTTCTTTCTTATCTGTTTCTTCGATTCTGAATTTGTTTACTCCTACAACAATTTTCTCAAGACTTTCAACCTGCATCTGATACTTGTACGCTGAGTTTTGAATCTCTTTTTGAATGAAACCCTTTTCAATTGCTTTCGGCGCTCCGCCAAGATTGTCTATCTTCTCAATGTAATCCATTGCTTCCTTTTCAATGTCATTGGTAAGACTCTCAATATAGTAGGATCCTGCCAATGGGTCGACTGTCTCTATAACTCCTGATTCATGTGCCACAATCTGCTGTGTTCTCAATGCAATTCTGACTGAGTCCTCTGTTGGAAGTGCAAGTGCCTCATCCCTTGAGTTTGTATGTAGTGACTGTGTTCCACCAAGTACCGCTGCCAATGTTTGTATTGCAACTCTTACAATGTTGTTGTCAGACTGTTGTGCAGTTAGTGTTGATCCTGCAGTCTGAGTGTGGAACTTAAGTTGGAGTGACTTTTCTTTTTTTGCTCCAAATCTCTCTTTCATGATTCTTGCCCAAAGTCTTCTTGCAGCTCTATACTTTGAAACTTCCTCAAGAAGATCGTTATGAGCATTAAAGAAGAATGACAATCTAGGTGCAAAATCATCTACGTCAAGTCCTGCTTTAATTGCTGCATCAACATATGCAATTCCATCTGCAAGTGTAAACGCTACTTCCTGAGCTGCTGTTGAACCAGCCTCTCTTATGTGATATCCACTTATGCTTATTGTATTCCACTGTGGAACTTCCTTTGAGCAATACTCAAAAATATTGGTTATCAGTCTCATTGATTCCTCAACCGGGAATATATAGGTTCCACGGGCAATGTACTCTTTCAAGATATCATTTTGTATGGTACCTCTTAGTTGTCCCGGAGATACTCCTTGCTTTTCGGCCACTGCAATGTACATAGCAAGTAAAACGCTTGCAGGGGCATTTATTGTCATTGATGTACTGACTTTGTCCAATGGTATTCCATCAAATAAAATTTCCATA
This sequence comes from Gudongella sp. DL1XJH-153, assembly GCF_049310905.1. Classification (NCBI taxonomy): domain Bacteria; kingdom Bacillati; phylum Bacillota; class Tissierellia; order Tissierellales; family Tissierellaceae; genus Gudongella; species Gudongella sp. DL1XJH-153. The sequence goes on along the minus strand of NZ_JBMEMN010000011.1, from coordinate 53,735 downwards.
TCTTTAAGTGAATCTATTGCAACCCCGACTTTTCCTACTTCTCCCTCTGATAATACGTGGTCTGAGTCATAACCAATCTGTGTTGGCAGGTCAAAGGCAACACTCAGTCCTGTCTGACCTTGGTCAAGAAGATACTTGTATCTGTTGTTTGACTCTTCTGCACTTGCAAATCCTGCATACTGTCTCATTGTCCAAAATCTTCCCCTATACATCGTTGGTTGTACTCCTCTTGTATATGGGTACTCACCAGGGTAGCCAAGATCCTTTTCATAATCCAGTTCTGATGTGTCTAGTGGCGTGTAAAGCCTTTTAACTGTTTTGTCTGAACCAGTTGCAAAGGTTTCCTTCATTTCAGGATGTTTTTCAAGCTGCTTTGCGACTATTTCATCCCAGTCCTTGAAAGACGATTTAATTTGCTCTAGCTTTTTTTCATCGTACATCATTTTACCTCCTCATATTGGTACCTTCCATAACCCCTATTATATTAGAACTTATTGCATAATTGCAATATAATATTCAACAATTTTAAATTATGAATGTAAAATTGCAGAAAGCATAAGAATATAATACCACCAAAAAAGCATTTTGATATTATATTTTAGTATCAATTCTACTTTCTTTTTCAAAACACACTACAATTTTAAGATTTCTCTGGCTTCACTAGCCGTAGCAATTTCTCTCCCATATTCCTTTGATAATCTAACAACACGTTTTACTAAATCAGAATTTCTAGCAAGTACACCCTTACTATAATAAATATTATCTTCTAAGCCCACTCTTACATGACCACCTAAACATATACCTAAAAAAGATGTAAATATTTGATGTCTACCAACTCCTGAAATATTCCATTGTGAATCTTTTGGTATTAAACTAAGCAAATGACTTAATTGAGAAAACTTAGCATCCTGCGCACCCTTCAATCCCATGATGAAGTTGAAATACAAAGGTTCCTTTATGATGCCTTCCTCACATAATTCCAATGCCGGTTTTATCATACTAGTATCAAAAATTTCTATCTCAGGTTTTATATTTCTCTCTGCCATCATTATGGCAAGTTCTCTTACCAATATTGGAGAGTTTTCATAAACCATATTTGGAAAATTAACGGACCCTGTAGTTAGGCTTGCCATTTCAGGATTAGCAAATAACCCTCTATTCCTACTCTCAAACCCCAACCCTGCTCTGCCACCTGTCGATATCTGGACTATCATTTCTGGCACTTTATTTTTTACTTTTTCATGAATCTCTTCAAACAAAGCTACGTCATGAGTATTATCTCCTGATGGAGTTCTTGCGTGAACATGTAAAACGGTTGCTCCAGCCTCATAACATTCTAATGCATCCTGTGCTATTTCATCAGGAGTTATGGGTACATAAGGTGTTTCTTTTTTAGTAGGTAAAGAGCCCACGGATGCCACTGTAATAATTAATTTTTCCAAAATTATTCACCTTCCACATTTGAATTTATTTTTATATTTATCAATTATTATATGTCAAGACATGGGAAAAGCAGGCCCCCAATAAAGGGGTCCTGCGTTAATTTCCTTGGAAAAGTTCTTCAAACTCTTTTGCATCTATTGTCTCTTTCTCGAGCAATGCTTCCGCAATTCTATGAAGTGTTTCCATATTATCTTTTAACAGTGATTCGGCTCTATGGTAAGCAGTATCAATTATTTTTCTCATCTCCTTGTCTATAGCTGCAGCTACATCCTCGCTATAGTTCCTGGATCGATTCAGGTCTCTACCTACAAATACCTCTTCTTCATCTGTTCCGTATGTCATTGGTCCAAGCACGTCACTCATACCATAGTGTGTGACCATTGATCTTGCAAGCTTAGTCGCTCTTTCGATGTCATTTTGAGCTCCAGTACTTATATCCTCCAGGACAAGAGCTTCTGTAACCCTTCCTCCCAGCAACATTACAAGCCTATCTTCCATTTGCCTCTTTGTGAGGTAATTTCTGTCTTCCTCAGGAATATATGCTGTGAAGCCACCTGCCATTCCCCTTGGTATTATTGTAACAAGGTGAACAGGGTCAGTTCCAGGCATTAGTCTTGCTGTAAGTGCATGCCCTGCTTCGTGGAAGGCTGTCAACCTTTTCTCGTGAGGACTGATTACCTTGCTTTTCTTCTCAGGACCCGCTTGTACCTTTATTGATGCTTCCTCTACCAAATGCATCGGTATTTTCTTGAGGTTGAATCTTGCTGTCAGAAGTGCTGCCTCATTTACAAGATTCTCAAGATCAGCTGGTGTAAATCCTGGAGTCCTTTTAGCAATAACTCTTAGATCTACATCATCTTCAAGAGGTTTTTTCCTTGTGTGTACTTTCAGTATTGCTTCTCTTCCTTTTATATCAGGAAGTCCTACATATATTGTTCTGTCAAATCTTCCCGGTCTCAGAAGTGCAGGGTCAAGGATGTCTGCTCTGTTTGTTGCAGCCATTACTATTATCCCTTCATTCTTCGCAAATCCATCCATCTCAACAAGCAGCTGATTCAGTGTCTGCTCTCTTTCATCGTGTCCTCCACCAAGTCCAGCGCCTCTTCTTCTTCCAACCGCATCGATTTCGTCTATGAAAACTATACATGGTGAATTTTTCTTGGCTTGCTCAAACAGGTCTCTTACACGACTGGCTCCGACTCCAACAAACATTTCCACGAAATCAGATCCTGATATTGTGAAAAACGGTACCCCTGCTTCTCCGGCAACTGCCTTACTCAGGTAGGTCTTACCTGTTCCAGGAGGTCCAACCATAAGTACTCCTGTTGGTATTCTTGCACCTATATCAATATATTTTTTTGGTCCGCTTAGAAAATCTACGATTTCCTGCAGTTCTTCCTTTTCTTCCTCGAGACCTGCAACTTCATCAAAGGATACAAGCTTTCCTTCTTCAATCTTAACAAGCTTGGCCTTGCTCTTTCCAAACTGCATGACTTTTCCGCCACCGCCGCCACCTTGGGATTGTTGCATAAATACAAACCAAAAAACTCCAAAGACAACCAAAATCATTAGTGTGGGCAGCATGTTTATATACCAGGGCGTTTCAGGTACCTGCTCTGCAGCGTACACCAGCTCACCGCTGTCAACAAGTTCCTTCATATAGTCATGGTAGAATGTCAGTCTAGCCTCTTCAGGCAATATTCCAGAGAATTTTCTTCCATCCTCCAGCTCTCCTTCGACTGTATTTCCAATTGATGTAATTCTAGTTATGCTTCCATCGTTTATGTTAGACACCAACTCTGTAAAGTCCAGTTCTGTTACCTGTTCTACTTCTGTTCCGAACATCCTTACGCTAAACATTATAAGTAAAACTATTAAAAGGTATATGCTGATGCCCTTAAAAAATCGTTTCAATACTAGTCCTCCCTCCATCTCTTCCAGTGGATGATATTTATTGATTATAACACAGCCTAAGCTGGTTATCAATTAGTGGTTATTCGTATATTTCTTCCTTCAATGCTCCTACAAAAGGATAATTTCTATATTTCTCATTGTAGTCCAACCCATATCCTACCACAAACTCATCTGGAATTTCAAATCCAAGATAATCTATGTCTACACCTACTGTTCTTCGTCCCGGTTTATCAAGAAGCGTGCAGATTTTAACACTATCTGCTCCCCTCTTACCCAATATGTCTTTAAGGTAATTAAGGGTTAATCCGGTATCAATAATATCCTCGACGATAAGTATATCCTTGCCTTCCACACTATAATCAAGGTCTTTCAGTATTCTCACTTCACCAGTAGAAACACTTGATTTACCATAACTCGAAACCGCCATGAAATCAAGCATCACTGGAAATTCAAGTCTTTTTACAAGATCGGACAGGAATATAACAGCTCCTTTAAGAATACCTACAACCAATAAATTCTTACCTCTATAATCTTCAGAAATTTCCTCTGCAAGCTTTCCAACTCTCTCACTGATCTCTTCTTCTGTCAGAAGAACTTCCTTAATTGGATTATTCAAATCATTTTCCTCCCAGTCAATTCTTTTCCTCTTCAATCGTCTTGATTGTTATCTTTAAAATACTCCTTGTATTTGAATCCACTCTGTAATCCCTGCTTATTGCATTCCCAGGTATCCAGATTATACCCTTTTTGTCTCCAATTATTGGGATATTGTTCCTTTCTTCTCTAGGAATTTTATTATCGATGAAAATGTCTTTTACTTTTTTTGTTCCTTCCATTCCCAGTGGTTTGATTCTGTCACCATCTTCTCTTGGCCGAATAAAAATATTCCCCTGTACCTTATCCCTGTCAATATGTAAATTTGAGAATTCACCCTTATCTGAAATCAAGTCTGCTTCTTGCAGAGAAACTATCAGCTTCCAGCCAGGCAATCTATTTTCTCCGATTTCCAGAATGGTCTTGTCCATCTTTTGGCTTTGAGCTTTCCCAATCCTAATTATGAGGTCATCATAGGATACAATTGCTGAAGCATCTCTGCCTAAATCTACAGACTTTCCTGTTACTCCTGACCTGAAAAGATCAATTGCATTTTGAATATGTATCTCTCCAAATCCCTCCAGATTACCCAATAGATTCAATAATGCTTTCCTAATGATTCTTCTGGCTGTACCTTCATCTTGCTCCATGAATGCTTCGCCTTTAAAGATTATACTATTGTTTGTTCTTTTTTTCACTATTAAATTGTACTTTTTTTCCATCTCCTGGTCCAGAACACCCAAATCTGACTGGGCGATTTCTGAAAGTCTGTAGAGAGAGTCAACTATATTGGGGTTGAAATTATCCCTTAGATATGGAATAAGCTCGAGTCTAATTTTGTTTCTCGTATATACTGTCTGAAGGTTTGTATGGTCTTCAACAGTCTTAATACCCTTCTCTTCTATAAAGCTCTCTATATCATCTCTTCCTATATTGAGAAGAGGTCTTATCACATCTCCATTTATCATGGTCATAGCTCTGAGTCCATCCAAACCAGTCCCTCTTATTATCCGATGAAGTACTGTTTCAGCCTGGTCGTTCTTATTATGTGCAATGGCTATTCTTCCACCGCCATTTTCTTTAAGAATCTTTCTAAAGAAATCGTATCTCAACAAACGTCCCGCCTCTTCAGATGTCATCTTATGTTCCTTGCCGTAAGCAACCATATCGACATCTGTCGTGTAATAATCAAGACCCAGTCCATTTGATATTGCCTGGACAAAATCCTGGTCCCTTTTTGCGAATTCACCCCTTACTCCGTGATTCACATGTGCAACCAAAATCCTAATCCCATATTCTTGTCTTAGTTCATAGAGACTATACAGCATAGCCATTGAATCCGGTCCTCCGGATATGGCTGCAAGTACCGTTTCGGTATCTTCCAGCAATTTATATTTTTCTATATTATTCTTTACTCTATTGATCATATTATCACCTAATAACCCATGACTCCTATTTACTTCAGTATTAAAAACAGAAAAAACCGGAAAACCCGGTTTTTTTATTAATCGTCGTTACTGGCTTTTTTACCTTTAACGCCATAGCTTTTTCTGCCATCTTTGGTTTTAATCTGATCCATCTTTTCACTGCTGTCTTTCAAGTAGCTGTTCAACATATCTTCAAAAGACATGTTTTTTTGCCTGTCATCTTGTTTAGCCCAATCTATCTCTACTGGCTTACTAGTTTTAGGCTTTGCTTGTCTTACAGAAAGACTAATTTTCCCATCCGAGGAAATTGATAAAACCTTAACTTTAATTTTTTCATCCTTCTTTAAGTAATCAGATACTTTTTCTACATAATCGTGGGATACTTCTGAAATATGTACCAGTCCACTTTTTCCTCCTGGCAATGAAACAAACGCACCAAAATTAGTAATACCTGTTACTGTACCCTCAACGATTTCTCCAACTGAAACGGACATAGACAAATTACTCCTCCTTAAAAATATTGGTATAGGTCAAGTATATAGTACTAGATGACCCCTGTCAATCAGTTATCATTCTTAAAAACATCCAGTGTATCATTTCGTTTATTACTCTTGTCAATATAGATGATTTCACGTGGTTTTACCATCCCCAAATCATCTCTTGCAACCTTTTCGATAAACTCAAGGGTACCGCTTTTCCCAATTTCATCATTGAGTATGTTGATGTCCCTTTCAAGGCTTGTAATTTCTGATTCCACTGATGCTCTTCGCTCCTGCAAGTTACTCATAAGTTTTCTTTGGTGATTCATAACAAAGCCCACGTAAACAACAAGAAGAATCAACAGAACGTGAATAATTCTTATTCCTTTTCTCTTTCTCGTTTTTTTATCGGACATAAGCATCACCATCCTCTTTTTAAGAGCTCCTCATACAATTTTATTATCTCACTAATCGGAAATTATTTCAAGCTTCATTTGGATTAGTCCAGAGATTTGTAAAGCTCATGTGCTTCATCCTTCTTTGCGTTATCTTTTAGATCGACAACTTCAATCTTCATCTGTCCACTTCCAAAGCTTAGAGTTATCTTGTCACCTATGCTTACATTATCTCCAGCCTTTGCCACTTTGTCATTTATGGTCACTTTTCCTTGGTCACAGGCTTCCTTTGCAACAGTTCTTCTCTTGATTATCCTTGCTGTCTTGAGAAACTTGTCCAATCTCATGCAATTCCCTCCTCCAACAAAAAAAATCAGGTCAAAGACCTGATTTCCTGTTTTTTTATTTCTTCTTGCCTTTTTTTACGTTTACGCTTTCTTTAAGTGCTTTACCCGCTTTAAATACAGGTGCCTTTGATGCTGGAATTTTAATGACTTCTTCAGGATTTCTTGGGTTTCTACCTTCTCTAGCTTTTCTTTCTCTAACCTCGAAAGTTCCGAATCCTACCAGTTGTACTTTATTACCTGCTGCCAATGATTCCTCTACTGATCCCATGAATGCGTTTAGTGCTGCTTCTGCATCCTTTTTAGTAAGATTGCTCTTTTCCGCGATGCTTGCAATAAGTTCTGCTTTGTTCATTAATAATTCCTCCTTGTTTTTTATTTTCTAGAAATACTAACCATAATCAGTCCTGGTTATCTCCATTTTCCTGGAGCTTCACCCTATCCCAGAGGCTATCTAGTTCCTCCAGAGTCATTTCTTCCATAACTATACCCATTCCATCAGCCATGTATTCCATTTCCTCTAATCTTTTTGTGAACTTTTCAATGGTTCTGCCCAATGCTACCTCGGGATTGACCTCTAGAAATCTGGATAGGTTTACAGCAGCAAACAGCAAATCTCCAATTTCACTTTCTACAACCAAGCTTCCTGAACCGTGAGTCGAAGCGGCTTCCAAGACTTCTTTCAGCTCTTCGCTTACCTTGTCTGCAGGCCCTTCGATCATGTCCCAGTCAAACCCGACTTCAGCTGCTTTCTCCTGGACCTTATTGCTTCTAAGGAGAGCTGGCAACCTTGGAACATTTCTCAATTTCTCTGAAAGCCTAGTAATATTCCTGTTTGCATACTTTATCTTATTCCAATTATATACTACTTCATCGGAATTATCTACATTTTTTTCAAAAAAAACGTGTGGATGCCTAGTAATTAACTTGTTTGCGAGAGAACTTGTCACCTGAACTGGGTTAAAATCACCATTTTCATGTCCGATTTGTGCGTGAAAGACCACCTGAAGCAGTAAATCACCTAATTCTTCCACAACATGATCAGGATCATCCTCCTCAATTGCCTCTACCAATTCATATGCTTCCTCCAGAACTGCTCCCCTTATGCTAAAATGGTCCTGTTCACGATCCCAGGGGCATCCATCTTCTGCTCGAAGCTTTTTCATAATAGCCTGAATATCGTTGAAGTCATAAATTCTTTGAACATTTTTATCTACCTTGGGCACAAAAAGACTTGTAAGTGAACCAATGTTATCTGACCTGTCAATCTCATGCAAGGGTATTCTCTCGATTACTTCCCTGTCTCCCATGCCACCGTTGTGTATAAGGGTAACATCATAATCAGGAGGAAAGATGTCCATTAGAACCAGCTTGGTTTCCGACATGACTCTTGCATTATAAACCTGAGTAAATATCTGGTGTGAATTTATGTCCACCTTGGCTGCTTCCAGTCCTATTGCATCAATAACCTTAAGGCCATCTACCGGGTCTGCCTTGACAGTTTCAAGAACTGGTTCAATAAAGCTCATCCCAGATACAATCTGCACCTGGCATACGCTTTGGCTTAGAAGCATTTTGACTGTATTCTCCGCAACCATTGGATTCCCCGGAACAAAATAATTGATTTCACCCTGGATTTTTACAGCAGCAAGAAGCTTAGAGACTATTTGTTCATAAACCTTCTCAAAGCTTTCTTCATTGTCATAGATATGGTCAAAAGCAGTATACTCGATCCCTTTTTCCTTCATATACTCAACAGCAGGATGTCGCTCTGTTCTAATATAATTGGGTTTGCCGCCTTCCATTCTCCTTATGGCTCCAAGGGTCAGATCGTCAATGTTCCCGGGTCCAAGACCTACCACAAATATTTTACTCATAATTATTCTCCTTTAAGACCATTTATCAAATCTCTTAACTATCTTTCTGAACTTGTCACCTTTTGGCATAAGATCAAGATCCTCGTCCGTAAGTGTTCCTGTCACAAGCAACAAGACCCCATATGCAACAACTCCAAGAAGTACGGCTACAAGTGTCGCCGGTCTTCCACCAATTGGTCCGGCAAGGACCACGTAAGAAGCTCTTGCAATAATTCCCATTCCTACAGCTGAAATTAGAGGTTTCAGAAGTATTGCACCCAGATTCAGCTTGGCTTTGGCAACAGTTATTACATACCATAGATTTAAGCTAGATGCTATTGCATAGGCTACCACGGTACTTATTGCAGCACCTTTTACATTGATGGCTGGAATTCCTGTCAATACATAGGTTAGCACTATCTTTGCCAATGCTCCGATAAACAAGTTCCTTACAGGTATAAAGGGTTTCCCCAGTCCCTGAAGTATGGCAGTAAGTGCCTGAACCATGGTCAGGAATATTACTCCCAGGGACAAGTATGCCAGAATATCTCCAACGCTTGCTATTGCTTCCGGTGGGTTGTTGTAGTATAAAAGTGCCACAATTGGTGTTGAAAGAACAAAGAGACCGATTGCTGAAGGCAAGCCAATCAGAAGAGTCATCCTTATTCCACTTGATATAAGGTTACTTGTTTCTTTTTCCGAGTTTCTGGCGCTGGCACTGGATATTGCTGGTACAAGACTCATGGAAATTGCAATTGAAAACACTTGCGGCAGGTTAACAAGAGTCTGTGCCATACCTTTTAATTCTCCGTACAATGCATTTGCCTCAGCCGCCGTATAGTTGATGGACTGCAATCTTCTTAAAACCAATGCCGCATCGATTGTGTCCATTATGGGTGCTATGGTTGCTCCGATGGTTATGGGAACAGCTATCAGCAGCAGATCCTTGATTATCTGCTTTCCCGGATACTCCCTTACAATCGTACTCTGTGCAATCTCATCCATTATGGATGATCTTCTCTTCATATAGATGTATGCAACTACTGCAAGACCCATTAATGCTCCCATGGATCCTCCAAAGGAAGCTCCCCCTGCTGCTATTGGAATTCCCTTGTCCAGGAGAAGATAAGTAAGACCAAGTCCTGTGATTACTCTAAACAGCTGCTCGGTTATCTGTGAAAGCGCCGTGGGGAGCATACTTTGACTTCCCTGGAAAAACCCCCGGAAAGCTGCCATGATTGGCACGAAAAAAAGTGCTGGAACCAAGGCGATAAGTGCATAGTAAGCGTTGACATTCCCAAGATAGTTTACAATTGCGTTGGCTGAAAAAGCCAAGATAGAAGCCGTCAAGGCTCCAAGTACCACCAGTCCCACAAGAGCTGTCTTGAATATCTTGTGAGCACCTGCATAGTCTCCCTGCGCCCTTTTTTCGGATACGAGCTTTGCTATTGCAACTGGAAATCCTGCAGTTGAAAGCGTAAAGAGAAGCACATAGAAGGGATATGCAGTCTGATAATATCCCAATCCTTCTGATTTAATTATATTGGATAGGGGAATCCTGTAGATGGCTCCCAGAATCTTTACAAGCACCCCTGCCATTCCCAATATTGCCGCCCCTCTTAAAAAGCTGTGTCCTTTAGACATTCCTATTGTCCTCCTATGTCTTTTCCTGAGTAAGGGATTGTAACTACAATCCCCTATTTATTAATCAAGATAATTCTCTATTGTAGCCTCTTCTCTAAGAGACTGAACATATTCAAAGTATTCCTGTTCTTCGATTAATGCTACTATCTTAGCCTCTAGGTCTTCAAAACTTTCCTTTTTATCCTGAACCTTGATTATATGGTACCCGACCTCGGTCTTCACCACATTGCTTATTTCGCCTTCCTCCAATTGGAATGCTACATCTTCGAATTCTGGAATCATCTGACCTTTTCCAAAGTACCCAAGATTTCCTCCGTTTACTGCAGAGACGCTATCCATTGATTTAGCAGTTGCAACCTGGGCAAAGTCTTCACCTGAATCTAATCTATCCATCACACTAAGTGCTTCTTCTTCACTTCCAAGAAGTATGTGACTGGCATTTATTTCTACAATGTCTTCACCGTTTGTTTCATAGTACTCCATTGCTTCTTCTTCACTTACAGTTAATCCACCGATAAAATCTTCTTTATTCTTCTGTCCTTGCAATTCTTTTCTCATGTTATCAACAAAATATTCCTCTGAGAGATTGTTCGACTGCAGGAACTGCTGGTAGCTTTCCTCTCCTCCAATTGATTCCTTGTAGTCATCTATATATTCCTGGATTTCTTCTTCTGATACCTCTATTCCCTTTTCTTCATTGTCAGCCTGGATCAGTCTCTCCATGATCAATTTCTCCAGAATGCTTTCCTCCAGACTCTCGCCCATTGTTTTTCCGTCTATTCCTTCCTGTTCAAGAGCTCCTTCTCCCAGTTGTCTTTCGTAGAGATCCTTGTATACTTGAAAGTCCTTGTCAAACTCTTCCTGGGTTATCGGTTGTCCATCCACTTCAGCTACAAGCCCTTGAGTATCTGTCGAGCATCCTGAAAGCACTGCTGAAGCTATCATAATTATAATAATAAGTTTCAAAGCCTTATTCATTTTAAAATTAACATCCTCTCTGTAATTTGGTAGATTATTTCACTCTATACACTATTACCCAGTTGAGCAAAATTGTCAATGGCCTCAAGAAATTCCTTCAGCCTGTTAATTACATCTCCCTTTATCTCAAGGTTTAAACTTGGCTGATTTGAAAGATCAAAGGAAACTGCAGATCCATATTTCTCTGTTAGCATCTGTATCAGATCCAGCTTTATATGGTCTACATTTTCATAGTCAATTCTGACCTTCTTGTTAATCTGTATTATATTTGTTATATGGTTTCTGCTTCCGATTCCCCTGATGTAGGATATGTTCATTAGATTTTCAACTGGTTTTGGAAGATCTCCAAATCTGTCTATCAGCTCATCAATAAGCTCTCTATAGTCATCCATGGACTCGATTGTTGAAATCCTCTTGTAGATTTCAAGCTTCTGTTCTTCATCTGGAATATAATCACCTGAGATATATCCATCCACCTGTATATCAACAGTTGTATCGAGTTTTTCCTCAACCTTGTCTCCCTTTAGCTTTCTAACCGCCTGCCCAAGATATTTTACATAAAGGTCATATCCAATGGATTCAATGTTGCCATGCTGTTCAACTCCCAGAAGATTACCTGCACCTCTTATTTCAAGGTCTCTCATGGCGATTTTAAACCCTGATCCAAACTCAGTAAACTCTTTTATAGCTCTTAATCTCTTTTCGGCAACCTCTGAAAGCACCTTGTCCTTTTGATATACAAAGTATGAAAATGCAAGTCTGTTTGATCTTCCGACCCTTCCCCTTAACTGATACAGCTGGGATAACCCGAACTTATCTGCGTCGTGAATTATAATTGTATTCACATTTGGTATATCCAGTCCGGTTTCTATTATTGTGGTACAAACAAGAACACTGGTTTCCTTATTCATAAAGTCCATCATTACCTGCTCCAACTCACGTTCTGCCATTTGACCGTGGGCGATTGCAAATTCAGCTTCCGGAACTAGTTCCCTAAGCTCTATTGCTACCTTATCAATAGTCTCCACCCTGTTATATACATAATAAACCTGTCCACCTCTTGAAATCTCCCGTTGAATGGCATCCTTAATCAGAGTCTTGTTGTACTCTGTAACATATGTCTGAATTGGATATCTTTCCTCTGGTGGCTCCTCGATTACAGACATATCTCTTATGCCAACAAGCGACATGTGAAGAGTTCTCGGTATGGGGGTTGCCGTCAGGGTAAGTACATCAACATTTTCCTTTAATTTCTTCAACTTTTCCTTGTGCTTGACTCCAAATCTCTGCTCTTCATCCACTATCAGCAATCCAAGATCTTTAAATACAACATCCTTTGAAAGAAGTCTGTGTGTTCCAATCACTATATCCATCATGCCTTTTCTAAGCATCTCAATTGAAGCCTGCTGTTCTTTTCTTGATCTGAATCTACTAAGCATCGCTACTGTTACGGGAAAGTTCCCAAGCCTCTCGACGATGGTATTGTAATGCTGCTGGGCAAGTATTGTTGTCGGTACAAGGATTGCAACCTGCTTACTATCCATTACTGCCTTGAATGCAGCTCTTAAAGCAACCTCTGTCTTTCCATATCCAACATCACCACAAAGAAGTCTGTCCATTGGCTTTTTCGTTTCCATGTCTTCTTTGATGTCCTTAATGGATGTTTGTTGTCCCTGGGTTTCTTCATAGGGGAAGAAGTCTTCGAACTCTCTTTGCCATGTTGTATCACTTGAAAATTGATATCCTTCTACCTTCTCTCGTTTTGCGTAAAGCTCCAGAAGATCTATTGCCATTTCTTCAATTGCCTTCTTGGTCCTGGTCTTTGTCTTGGACCACTCGGACCCACTTAACCTGTTAACTTTTGGCTTAATGGAATCTGATCCAATATACTTCTGTATCATGGTCATCTGCTCTATTGGAAGATACAATCTGTCCTTTCCCTTATACTGAATCATTAGATAATCTTTTTTTACACCCTGTACTGCCAGCTGCGATACACCAAGGTATTGTCCAATACCGTAATTCTCGTGCACAATATAGTCACCTTCATTAAGGTCTGAGAATTGCAGCTTTTCACCACTGTCCTTGAGTCTCTTGGACTTCTTTCTGGTCTTTTTCTTTCCTGCACCGTAAATCTCCTTGTCAGTTATTACTGCAAGCTTCATCTCTTCGTACTCAAATCCTGCCTTTAGGGAGCCTTCTGCAATAAACACCTGACCGCTTTGGATTGTTTTTTCCCTGGAACCATAAAACTCGGAGACAATCCCAATATCCATCAGTGTCTCCTTTAGTCTCTTTCCTCTGTCCGAAGTCCCTGCCAAAACAATAATCTTGTATCCCTTATACAAGTATCTGTCCAGATCTTCTTTAAGAATCTCCAGTTTTCCATGATATACAGGTATTGTCCTCATGGTGAAACGTACTATTGCCTTAGGCGAAAAATCGTTGTCCTGCTTTAAAAATGATGCGCTTGTAACAACTATCTTCTTCTTTAATTCAGCTATTAATTCCTCGTAATCATATTTTAGCCCAAGATGCGATTTCAGAACTTCTCCCACCTGCAATAGGTCAATGGTTCTTCCATTAAATTCTCCTGTCATGTCTTCGTACTTTTCTCTTAATCTTTTTGGCTCATCAAGTATTATTAAAGACGACTCCTGAAAAAAGTCTACTACGGTACCCATAAGTCCTTCTGGAATGTACGGAATAAGCAGGTCCTTATTTGTAATATGTGATCCTTCTTCCAAGGCATCAATATATTTTCCGAATTTATCACTTGCTTTGTCTTTTGCGTCTCCTGCTTCTGTTTTTGCTTTGAATTCTTCGAGTTCTTTTCCCAGCCTTCCTGCAATTTCCATTCTTCCACTTGCTGGAATTATTACTTCTGAAACCGGAAAGATGTCTACTTCATCTATTACATCAACAGACCTCTGGTCCCTCCAATCAAAGGTTCTGATTGAGTCAACTTCGGTGTCAAAGAATTCAACTCTCACAGGATGCTCCACATTGGGCGGAAATACATCCAGAATTCCACCACGTATGCTGAATTGGCCAGTTTGCTCCACAAGGCTTACCCTTTCATAACCTGCACCAACAAGTCCTGATGTCAGCTCCACTAGACTTGCCTCTTTTCCCAACTGGATATTCAAGCTGAAACTCTGGAAGGATTCTCTGGATATTATATGATCTGACAAAGCTTCTATCGATGCAATTACAAGCATACTCTTATTTTCCATAAGACACGACAAAACTTCGAGGCGTTGATGTGTCCTTTCGGAACTGAAAGCATCTACATCATATAGTATTGTGTCCTTTGCGGGATATAGTCTTATCTTCTGCTCAGGAAGGATTGTCCTTATATCATCATAAATTTGTCTGGCTTTTGTCTCATTATGGGTCAAAAGAAGAATTTGCCTTTCCGTATGGACCTTTAATCCACACAGAAAATGCCCCAGATTCTCTTCCATCAGTCCATGGGTCGAGAGTGGGGATGTTCCACTTTCAATATCCTGCAGCAATTTTTTATATGGTTTTAGATTTAACAGTGGATCAATAAGAAAATCCTTCATTTCAACCCTCCCAAAGGTTTAAGCCCAGGTTTTAGTCCTGGGCTGCATTTCTGACATTAAATTTATTCATGGCTTTGTCTATGCCACTTTTTACGAATTCCTCTGCTGCTTCTGCTGCTTTTTTAATTGCCTGGTCAACCAGCTTTCTTTCATCAGAACTGAATTTACTGAGGACAAAGTCGGCCAGGTCATAGTAATGAGGCTTTTTGCCAATTCCCACCTTGATTCTTGGAAAATCATCTACCTGTAACTGATAAATAATTGACTTAAGACCATTGTGCGAGCCTGCACTTCCCTTTTTCTTAATTCTTATGGTGGCAAATTCTATGTCTATATCATCGACCACCACAAGTAGATTCCCTGGTGGCAGCTTATAGAATTCCACAATTTCTCTTATGCATTGTCCGCTATTGTTCATAAATGTACTTGGCTTTACCAAAAGAACCTTTTCGGTCCCAATAAAGCCCTCACCAATCAAGGCCTTGAACTTTAGTTTATTGACTTTGATGCCATTGGCCTGTGCCAATCTGTCAACTACATTAAAGCCGATATTGTGTCTGGTTTCTGAGTATTTGCTTCCGGGGTTTCCCAATCCTGCTATTACAATCACATAATCAACTCCCTGCTATGTGACTATTCGAAAATAACGCTGATAGACTCGTTGCTGTTGATTCGTCTTATTGCTTCCGCAAAAATCGGTGCAACGCTAACAACTTCAATCTTATCAATCCTTGCCATTTCTGCCAATGGAATTGTGTCTGATATTACAAATTTTTCAAGCTCTGAGTTGTGGATCCTATCCAATGCAGGTCCTGAAAGCACACCATGAGTAGCGCAACCATAGACCTTTTTGGCTCCAAAGCTCTTTAATACGCTAGCTGCCTTAACTATTGTACCGGCTGTATCAATAATATCGTCTACAAGTATTACGTTTTTACCTTCGATGTCACCTATTACGTTCATTACTTCTGATACATTTGCCTTTGGTCTTCTCTTTTCTATAATCGCTATGGGAAGATCAAGGATATTGGCGAAAGTCCTTGCTCTTGTTACTCCTCCAAGGTCAGGAGATACTATTACAGTATCCTCATCCACAATATCCTTGAAATACTCTGCAAGAATTGGAACTGCCGAAAGGTGGTCTACTGGAATATCAAAGTATCCCTGTATCTGACCAGCGTGAAGATCCATGCCCACTACTCTGTCAGCTCCTGCTGTGGTCAGTAGATTGGCAACAAGCTTTGCAGTAATTGGCTCTCTTGCCTTGGTTTTTCTGTCTTGTCTGGCATAACCATAGTATGGTATAACAGCATTTATTCTTCCTGCTGAAGCTCTCTTCACTGCATCTATTAGAATAAGAAGCTCCATAAGATTGTCATTAACAGGTGTGTTTGTCGACTGGATGATAAATACATCGCAGCCTCTAACAGTTTCCCCGATATTTACGTTAATCTCACCGTCACTAAAGTGGGTTACATCACATGTACCCAGGGTAATACCCAGCTCCTGGCAAATATTTTTTACCAGCTCTCTATTGGCATTTCCGGTGAAAACCTTGATTCCACCTAAACAAAGGTTCATCTCTACATCCTCCTAGTTATTTGTGTTTTTTTAGTCCCTTCTTCTCCACCCATCCTGCCTTGTTAACTTGTCTGGCTCGGGCTATTGAAAGTTCTCCTTCTCCAACATTTTCCGTTATGGTAGAGCCAGCTGCTACATAGCCCCAGTCCTCCACCCTAACCGGTGCGACCAGATTTGAATTGCTTCCAATAAAGGCATTGTCTCCTATGATTGATTTGTATTTTTTTTCACCGTCGTAATTTACAAATACAACACCACAGCCTATATTGACTCCTGAACCTACTAGTGCATCTCCAACATAGGATAGATGACTTGCCTTGGAATTATCTCCAAGAGTGGACTTCTTGATTTCAACAAAGTTCCCAATCTTGACATTTTTCCCTAGATCCGAATCCGGTCTAAGATGAGCATAGGGACCTATTTTGCATCCATCGTCAACTTTACTCTTTTCAATCAATGTTGACTCGATGCTTACTCCATTGCCAATGACACTGTCCACGATTCTGGTTGTACCCCTGATAATACAATCCTCTCCAATTACAGTTTCACCTTCTAGAACTGCTCCTGGATACACAATTGTGTCCTTACCTATTCGCACTTTTGGTTCAATGTAAGTGTCTTTAGGATTAATCAAGGTTACACCGTTTTCCATATGTCCGGTATTAATTCTCTCTCTTATTATATCATCAGCCTGAGCAAGTTGCACCCTAGAGTTGATACCATGTATCTGAGTTGAATCTTCGATAAGGAAAGCTCCCACCTTATAGCCTCCTTGGACCAGAACACTGATAACGTCGGTAAGGTAATATTCGTTTTGGCTGTTGTCGTTATCAATTCCTTTTAATCCTATCTTTAGCTCTTTGCCACTAAAACAATAGATTCCTGAATTGATTTCTTTGATTCCCCTTTGTGCTGGACTTGCATCCTTGTGCTCAACGATTTCTTCCAAGCTGCCCTCATCTTTCCTTACAATTCTTCCGTAACCTGTTGGATCAGCAAGCTCTGTTGTAAGAACCGTTGCATTATTATTCTGAGAATCGTGGTACTCCATCAGCTCTGTCAAGGTAGTTGAAGTAATCAAGGGAGTATCTCCACACAAAACAATTACATTGTCTTCATCTGCCACATGACTAATTCCCTGCATGACAGCGTAACCTGTACCGTATGGTGTTCCCTGGTGTACAGGCTGTTCTTCAAAAATAATGTTCTCACCGGATATTTTTTCCACAACCTCATCTTTTCCATGGCCTACAATTACGACATTTCTGCTTATATCAGCATTCTGTGCCGCATCGAGTACATATGACAAGAGAGGTTTTCCGGAAATCTCATGCAACACCTTTGGGTGTCGGGACTTCATTCTGGTTCCTTCTCCGGCTGCCAGTATTATTCCTATATTCATTTTATAACACACCTCTTTTTGTTATTCCCTCCATATTATTTTAACCCATTTATTTTATAAGTCCACACCAAATTGATAATTACACAAAAAAAATGAAGCTTCTAAAGAGAATAAAAGAGCCCATAGGCCCTTCTACTCTGGTGTCAAAGCTTTTTCATACTCTTCAAAAACTGCCTCTTGAATTTTTTGCCTAGTGGTGGCATTAATCGGGTGAGCGATGTCTCTGAATTCACCATCTGCCATTTTTCTACTTGGCATAGCAATAAACAATCCGTTCTGTCCTTCAATTACTTTGATATCATGTACAACAAACTCTTCATCGAACGTAACTGATACTATTGCCTTCATCTTGCCTTCTTCTGTAACCTTCCTAACCCTTACGTCTGTAATCTTCATTGTCTCACCACCTTCCTCGACGGTTCTTTTACATGTTACTATTATTATTCTACATTTTTTGATGGATTCCTTCTTTTTTTTAGAAAATTATAAATTTTTTTATCAAATTTGTCCTTTATTATTATTTTTGTTATGATATAATCATTGAATGTATGCCTGAGTAATTGTTTTTTGGGGTATTATTTGAGCAACAAGAATGTAATTTGATTAAATTCAGGGGGAAATTAAATGTTTGATATAAATTTAGGCAGTCCCGAGTACCGTAGAGTACACTTTATCGGAATCGGTGGAATAAGCATGAGTGGTCTTGCTGAAATCCTTATACAAAAAGGATTCAATATTTCAGGAACGGATACTACTGATAGCCAGATAGTTGACCATCTAAGAACAATGGGAGCAGAAATATTTATAGGTCACAACAAAGAAAATATTGGAGATGCAGATCTTGTTATATACACAGATGCAATATCTTCTGACAATGAGGAGCTTCTTGCAGCAATTGAGTCACCAGCTCCTGTGATTGACAGAGCCGCTTTTCTTGGTGCTGTAATGAGAAATTTCAAAAATTCCATTGCTGTTTCCGGTACTCATGGAAAAACCACTACCACCAGTATGATCGCAACCATTATTAATAATCCGGAAATAAACCCAACCATATTACTAGGCGGAGAGCTTGATGATATAGGCGGGAATGTAAGACTTGGCTCAGATAATTATCTCCTAACGGAGGCTTGCGAATACAAAGCCAATATTCTTAAGTATTTCCCGTCAATTGCAGTAGTCCTCAATATTGATGAAGACCATCTTGATTTCTTCAAGAGCATGGACCACATAACAGATACGTTCAAAGGATATTTGCTTAATCTTGGTGTAGATGACTATTCAATCTTGAACAACGATGATCCACACATCAGAAAGTTAATCCCTGCTGTAAAATCCAAGATTATTACTTTTGGTATCGAGGTTCCATCTGATTATGAAGCTAGAAATATAAGGTTTAACGACAGGGGTTATCCTGTTTATGATTTGTTTGTTAATGGAGAAAAGTCAACCACTATCAAACTTAGCGTTATGGGAACTCATAATATCTACAATTCTCTTGCTGCAATTATTGCAACCAGTAATATTGGTCTGGATATGGAGCTTATATCAGCTAAAATCTCCAATTACAAAGGAGTACATCGAAGATTGGAACACAAGGGCTTTCTTGGTGAGATTGAAATCATCGATGACTATGCACACCATCCTACAGAAATAAAGGCAAGCCTAAGTGCATTGAGAAAAGCAACCCAAAAAAGGATCTTCTGTATTTTTCAGCCTCACACATTTACAAGAACAAAGATTCTTTTAGATAGTTTTTCAGAGTCATTCAAGGATGCTGACAAAGTCATTATTGCGGATATATATGCGGCCAGAGAAAAGGATCTTGGTGAAATACACTCAAGGGAGCTTGCAAAGAGAATCAAGGACAAGGGTTCGGATGCCACATATTTTGGATCCTTCGATGAAATTGAATCTTTTATACTTAGAGAAACCACGGATAGTGATGTTGTAATTACAATGGGTGCAGGTAATGTCTTCAAGATTGGAGATAATCTGCTTAACAGAAGCCTCAACAAAGTAATCTAGGATTTTAAAGGGTCGTATCAATGTGATACGACCCTTTTTTTGTTTATATGAAGTTGGTAAGATTCATTCCAAGATATATCATGTAGAAGGCCATCAGAATTGCTCCTTCTCTCCTTCTAATTATGTTTCCCTTGTTTAATGTTACAAATCTGAATGTCAGCAGAATTACAGCCATTGCCGGATAGTGTATCCTGTAAAACAATGCCGGTACAAGAAGACCTTCAGGCGTCACTGCAGCAGAAACTCCTATAACAAATAATACATTCAGTATATCCGCTCCGATTATGTTTCCTACGGCCAGGTCACCGTGACCTCTTAAGACAGCCTTTATGCTAGTAGTAAGTTCAGGAAGGCTGGTGCCAAATGCAACAAGTGTTGCAGCTATTATGCTCTTAGGAACTCCCAGTTTTATAGCAGTTACCTCAACAGTTGGTATAAGAACCTGCGATGAAAGAATAACTATTGCCATTCCAACTCCCATCAATAAAAATTTCTTGATTATTTCAGCCTTAGAAGCTACTTCATCATTCTTGTTTTCACTTAGGGCAGACTCCCTTTTGGACTCTTGAAATGACCAGTAAAGATACGCAATCAGCATGGCAACAAATAAAAATCCCATCATTTGAGATATTGTACCCTCACTTCCTGCTGAAAAAAACGGAAGAGAAAATGCAATTAGCATCCCTGCCGATAAAAGCTTTAGCCATCCCTGTATTTTAATTGAACTTCGATCGATATCTATTGGTTTAAGTAATGCTGCAAGCCCGATTATCAACCCTGAATTTGTAATTATTGAACCGACTGCATTTCCAAGAGCCATATCCGGACTTCCCTGAATTGCTGCCATTGTGGATACTGAAAGCTCTGGCAATGTTGTACCCAAGGATACTATTGTTGCTCCTATTATTGCTTTTGGTACATTAAGATAACTCGACACAGCAACTGCTTCATCAATAAGCAGATCTGCCCCTTTGCTTAATGTATATAAACTAACGGCTATAATACCTAAAAGAAAAATTATTGGCAGTGGATTAATAAAGCTAAGAATCAGATCTTCCATTTTTATCTCCTTGAAATTAAATAAACTCTACAACTCCCCTTCAGGAATTGTAGAGTCTCACACGATTTCACATCACTTAAGCCAGGACCATTGGTCCGTTATTGGTGACTTAAGTTCCCGTAACGGGCAGTTACTCCCTCTAACAAATTAAATATATCATATTTTTAGAGTTATTGTCAATTACACAATTTCTAATATGCGTAGAATCCTTTTCCTGTTTTTCTTCCAAGTAGATTTCCTCTTACCATCTTTCTTAGAAGTGGATGTGCTCTGTATTTTGAGTCCTGGAATTCATCATAAAGAACATCCATTATGGCAAGACATACATCCAGACCAACAAGATCTCCCAGAGCCAATGGGCCAATCGGATGGTTTGCGCCAAGCTTCATTGCTTCATCGATATCTTCAGCTGTTGCAACTCCATCAGCCAGTATCCCAACTGCTTCATTTATCATAGGTATAAGTATCCTGTTCACTACAAATCCTGGAGCTTCCTCCACTTCAACAGGAGTCTTTCCAAGAGATTGGGATAGTTCAATTATCTTGTCCTTTGTCTCATCGGATGTAGCGAGTCCCTTAATTACTTCCACAAGCTTCATAAGAGGAACAGGATTAAAGAAGTGCATTCCAATAACCTTGTCTGGTCTCTTTGTTGAGTTAGCGATTTCAGTTATAGACAAGGATGATGTGTTTGTTGCAAGAATTGCTTCCGGCTTACAGATTTCATCAAGCTTGCCAAAGGTATCTCTCTTAACCTTCATGTCCTCTGATATTGCTTCAATTACCAGATCGCTGTCTGAAACATCAGCCAATTCAGTTGTAATTTTTATATTTTCAAGAGTCTTGTCCATCTGTTCTTGAGTTATTTTTTCCTTTGCAACCAGCTTGCCCATTGTTTTTTCAATCGGAGCAATGCTGCCTCTAGGTTTCTCTGAATCAATTGATCTTACCCATACTGTTACTTCAATGTCCTTTTGAGCAAAAATTTGAACTATGCCCAATGCCATTGTGCCTCTTCCCAATACGCTTACTTTTTTCATAAAGCACCTCCAGTTATTCTACTTTGAATTCAGGTTTTCTTTTTTCCCCAAATGCCTTCATGCCTTCTTTTTGATCTCCAGTTGAAAAGCAAAGAGCGAAAAGATTCCTTTCAATTTCCATTCCAGTTTCTATGTCAACATCATAGCTCCTGTTGATTGCCTGCTTTGAACATCTTACTGCAAGCTGAGCATTCTGAGCTATTTTGTTGGCCATTTCCATGGCTTCTTCAATTAAAGATTCCGGCTCTGTCACCTTGTTTACAAGCCCTATATCCATGGCTTCATCCGCCTTTATAATATTGCCTGTAAAAATCAGTTCCTTTGCCTTTGCGATACCAACAAGTCGCGACAACCTAACTGTTCCACCAAATCCAGGAGTAACGCCTAATCCTACTTCCGGTTGACCGAATTTTGCTTTTTTGGAGGCAATTCTAATATCACATGCCATTGCCAACTCACATCCTCCACCAAGAGCGAAACCATTAACAGCAGCGATTACAGGTTTTTCCATGGACTCAATTTTCCTAAATGTGCTTAGGCCGATTTCTGCAAAGATTCTAGCCTGCACAGAGTTCATGCCACTCATTTCTGCTATATCAGCTCCTGCAACAAAAGCTTTTCCTTCGCCAGTGATAACCAGCACGAAAACATCATCGTCATCCCTTACTCTGTCTACAGCCACTGATAGTTCCTTTAGAACCTCTGTACTCAGTGAATTCATTGCATCAGGTCTGTTGATCCACAGAGTGGCAACATTGTTTTCCTTCTTAAGAATCAAATGTTTAAATTCCAACAATATCCCTCCTTGTCTAATATTTATCATACCAGTATTCCCATTCATTATCAAGTGTCTTAGTAGCCTTCCTTACCAAGAAGTTTGAACATGTTACTCTTGTAAGCCTCGACTCCTGGTTGATCGAAGGGATTTACGCCCTGAATATATCCAGAAATCGCACATGCCTTCTCGAAAAAGTATAGAAGCTTGCCAAAATGGAATTCATTTAATTCCGGCAATGAAATAATCAAGTTAGGAACGTTTCCTTCAAGATGTGCCAATAATGTTCCTTCAAAGGCTTTTCTGTTAACTTGCCCGATTGTTTTTCCCTCAAGATAATTCAGACCATCAAGATTCTCTTCATCATGGATGATCTCCATGTCCTTCTGAGCACTTTCAATTACGATGCTGGTTTCAAAGATATTTCTCTTTCCATCCTGTATCCACTGACCCATGGAATGAAGGTCAGCTGTAAAGTTGACACTGGCTGGAAAAATCCCTTTGCCATCTTTTCCTTCTGACTCCCCATACAACTGCTTCCACCATTCTCCAAGATACTGAAGTCCTGGTTCATAGTTTACAAGAATCTCTATATCCTTGCCTCTTCTCTGGAGAATCTGTCTTGTAACTGCATATTGATAGCATCTGTTTTCCGCAAGATATGGATTGCTGTATTGGATTGCACCTTCGTGTGCACCTTCCATCAATTGGTCGATATCTATTCCAGCAACAGCCAGTGGCAATAATCCAACCGGCGTAAGGACTGAATATCTCCCACCTATATCATCAGGTATCACAAATGTCTCATATTCTTCATTGGTCGCAAGAGTTTTCAGCGCGCCTTTGTCTTTGTCCGTTGTTGCAACTATTCTGTTCTTCGCTTCTTCCTTCCCGTATTTTTCTTCCAGATATGCCTTCAGAATCCTGAATGCAATTGCAGGTTCCGTAGTTGTACCTGATTTTGAAATTACATTTACATAGATTTCCTTATCTCCGATTACATCCATCAAGTCGGTCATATACTTTGGAGACATATTATTGCCTGCAAAATAAATCTGTGGAGCTCCTCTGCCATCCTTAGATAAATTGTTGTGGAAAGTGTGTGATAATGCTTCGAAGGCTGCACGTGCACCCAGATATGATCCGCCAATACCGACTACAATAAACACATCAGCTTTTTCTCTTATCTCTGATGCAACCACCTTCAGTCTTTTGTATTCCTCTCTGTCGTAGTTCTCTGTCCAATTAAGCCATCCAGCAAACTCATTGCCAGGTCCATTGCCATCGTGAAGCATATTATGCGCTTCCTTAAGAAATGGCTCCATAAACTCCACTTCATGATTTTTTACAAAACTCTTTGAATAATCAAAACCAACACTCATGTTATCCCTCCTCAGTATAATGGGTGCTTCCCTTTTTGCAAGGGATGAAAATAAAACCTAGAATCAAAATTCTAGGTTAATCTACCACTTCCACCAGTACCAGGGCATAATCATCATCCTGTTCTCCCCAGCTATGGATTATAAACTTATCTTCAACTTCTTTCAGAATATTGTCGGGATTCTTCTGTACTGTCTCCAAAACTCCCTCTATTCCAAATTGTTTGTCGTTATGGTCTCTTGCTTCTGTGATTCCATCAGTGTAGAAAAGTATCTTGTCACCCAGCTCCAGTTTAATCTCTTTTTCTTTATATTCTACCTTTTCAAAGAGCATCGTAATTGGATATCCCTTTATTTTAAGTGGTTCAATCTCATGAAAATTGAATTTAATCGGATAACAGTTGTGTCCTGCATTGGAATAGGTCAACCTGTGGGTTACCTTATTGTATACTCCATAGAATATTGTAAAGTATTTGTCTGCTTCAAGTCCAAGAGTGCTGAATCTATTATTAAGCTCTTCCAATGCCAATGCCGGACTTAGTATTTCATCTTTGATGCTTCTCATTGCCTGCTTGATAAACATGGTCATCATTGATGCGGCGATTCCATGACCTGCTACATCGCAAATATAAATCCCGATATTGGCCTCGTCAATATAATATAAATCAAACATATCCCCGCTAAGCATCTCTGAAGGCTGATAGACATAGTCAATCTTAAGATTTTCAAGGATGCCTCTCTTGGGTAGTACTCTTTCCTGAATTCTTCTTGCAAAATGAAGGTCTCTGCTTATCTTCTTGTTTCTTTCGACAAGCTCCAGTTCAAGTTTTCTTTCCCTGGTTACATTTCTGAAAACCTCAACGGCTCCTGAAATCTCTCCGTGATGATTCTTAACAGGCGAGCTCTTGACTGAATAATACTGTCCCTGGATTATTTCTTCTTTTTGAACTGTTTCCCCCGTCTCAATGCTCCTATTGGTTATGCAAAATGCACACTTCTTATTTTTGCAATGCACATCGTAGCAATCACTTCCTACAATGTCCTCACCAAGTGCTTCCTTCATGGCTGAGTTGGCAAATATAACCTTGCCCTTTTTATCAATTACCCTTACCCAGTCGGCCATACCTTCCAGAACACGATAATTAAGTACTCCGTAGGGAATATAGTTGGCATCATCTTCTGTTTGGACTGCCTTTTTATCTTCAATCACAATAATCACCTCTTTAAGGTTGTTAATACTTTAACTAACCCTTTGCACCATAAATAGTAAATATTTGGTGACTATTATCATTGTATCTCATACAAAGAATTTTTTCCACAACAAATTAAACCTCATGTGCTGGTTTTTAGAGATTTTTACAGTATATTTTCAGGAAATCAATTTCATATGCTCAGCATATAAATCTATTCATATTTTACGGCTCTTTGTTCCTCCTCTGAATATCTTGCCATTGCGTATATGGCATCTGATAATCTATTGACATACTTGACAACCAAAGGATCTACTTCAGCTACCCCTGAAAGGGAAATTATCCTTCTTTCAGCTCTCCTACATACAGTTCGAGCCACGTGAAGATATGCTGATGGGATATTTGAGCCTGGTATTATAAATCCAGTAGGATCATTAAGTCTTCCCATGTACTCGTCAATTGTATCTTCGAGATACTTGATATCCTCATCCTTCATTCTGTATGCCACTTTTGACTGGTCTTCAGTTGCAAGGTTTGTTGCGACTGTGAAGAGTTTGTTTTGAATTTCATAGATTTTTTCTCTGATTTCATCACTTACGTAATTCTTTGCCAAGCCTAAAAATGTTCCTAGTTCATCGACTGTACCATAGCTTTCAACCCTGATATCATCCTTTGTTACTCTCTTGTCGTCAAATAATGATGTCTTTCCCTTATCTCCTGTTTTAGTATAGATTCCCATTCATGTCACCCTTTCTTATTCTGGTCTGGGACCATAAAATTGATAATAGTCCACTTTTATTCTTCCGTTGTACAATTTTCTCTTCCGATCCGCCTTCTTTCCATATAGCTCTTCAAACCTCTCGTTGGAGGTAATTGCATATATTGACCATGTGCTCAATTCCCTGAATTTTTTTCCAAAGTCCTTGTAGAGAAGTTCCACTTCTTCTCGTTCACCCATTCTTTCTCCATATGGTGGATTGGTAATGACTACCCCGTAGTCCTCCTGCAAGTCAACGTCTCTCATGTCTTTCATAAAGAAAGCTATGTCATCCTCAAGTCCTACATTGGCTGCATTATCCCTCGCTCTTAAAATTGATCTCTTGTCAGTATCTGCTCCAAGAAGATGAAGTGTGCTGTCATGGTCGATTTTTCTCATAGCTTCTATTTTCTCTTCAGACCAATAACTACTTGGTACAACATCCCAATTCTCAGCATCAAACTTTCTATCCAAACCTGGAGCGATATTCTTGCCAATCATAGCAGCTTCAATAAGAATTGTTCCAGAGCCACAGAATGGATCCAACAAAACCCTATCCTTATTCCAGTAGCTAAGCATTACCATTGCTGCTGCCAATGTCTCTTTTATTGGGGCATCCCCTGCTCTGTCCCTGTACCCTCTCTTATGGAGACCTTCTCCTGATGTGTCTATCGTCAAGGTTGCAATATCCTTAAGAAGCGCCACTTCAACCCGGTATCTTGGACCGGATTTTTTGAACCACTCAATGGGATACTTTGTTTTCAATCTTTCAACTATAGCTTTTTCCACAATCCTTTGACTATCTGAGATACTGAATAACTGTGATTTAATGCTCTTGCCATCTACTATGAAATTACCTTCCTCAGGTATCCAATCCTCCCAAGGCAGAGCTTTGGTTTTTTCAAAAAGCTCTTCAAAGCTTAAGGCCTTGAATTCACCCATTTTTACCAGAACTCTTTCAGCTGTTCTCAACCAAATATTTGCCCTCGCTATATCCCTTAGAGTTCCAGTAAAATAAACCTTCCCATTTTCTACATTAATGTCCTCAACACCTAAATCTATCAATTCTCTTTTTGTAACTGCCTCCAATCCAAAAGTTGTCGTTGCTATCAGTTCAATTTTTTCCATTCTATTCTCTCCCCTCATCTACTATTATACCAACCAATTGCCCTCTTTAATAATTATTTTGTGTTTTTTTAAGACTCTTGGGGTATACAATTAAATAGAGAAATCAAATAAGGAGGAATTAGTATGTCAATCGGTAATTTCTATCAGAGCGGAGACTGGAAAGGCGAGAAACACGTTCCTGTTATCCATGCACCTGAAATGGTAAAAAAAGGCGAAGAAATGGAAGTTAAGGTACTTGTAGGTGAAGAGATTCCACATCCAAATACCCTTGAGCACTACATAGCATGGATCAAGGTATATTTCAAGCCTTCAGAAGGCAAGTTCCCTGTGGAAATCGGAACCTACACATTTGCAGCACATGGGGAGACAGAGTTGTTCACGGCTCCATATCTTACTACAAAGTTCAAGGTTTCAACACCTGGTACGCTTTATGCAACCAGCTACTGTAATATCCACGGACTTTGGGAAAATAGCATGGAAATCAAGGTAGAGGACTAATCAGTCCTCTTTTTCTTTTCTTGACAAGCAGGATTCCATATAATAATATGTTATTAAATTCATAGGGACCATGAAGGGAAAAAGTAGATTTTGTGATGGATCTTCACAGAGAGTCAGTGGTGTTGAGAAGCTGATAGATTACACATAATCCAAATACAACCTGGAGTCTGCGGGGGATTTCACACCATACGTGATATGAGGCTTTATGTGAATTAAGGTGGTACCACGGGTTTTCTCGTCCTTTTGATGAGAAAGCCCTTTATTTTTTTTGCGAGGAGGAATAATATGAGAAATGTTTATGATGTACTTGAGGAAAGAGGCTACATCGACCAAGTTACGGATGAGGAAGCCTTAAAGGAGTTATTGGAAAAAGAATCCGTTGCTTTTTATATCGGATTTGATGCTACAGCTGACAGCCTTACCCTGGGTCACTTTCTGCAAATGATGGTAATGATGCATATGCAAAGAGCAGGCCACAGACCTATTGCACTGCTGGGTGGCGGAACTACCATGATTGGTGACCCGTCAGGTAAATCAGACATGAGAAGGGTTCTTACACGGGAAATGATTGATTACAATGCTTCAAGGTTTAAGGAACAATTTTCAAGATTTATCGATTTCAGTGAGGGGAAAGCCTTTATGCCAAACAATGCTGACTGGTTGATGGACCTGAATTTTGTTGAATTTATGAGAGAAATCGGAGTTCATTTCACAGTAAACAGAATGCTTACCTTTGACTGCTACAAAAACCGACTTGAACAAGGGCTTACATTCTTTGAATTCGGCTATATGCTAATGCAAAGCTATGACTTTTTACACCTTTACAGAACCTATGGCTGCAAGCTTCAGCTGGGAGGAAGTGACCAGTGGTCAAATATCCTTGGAGGCTATGAGTTAGTTAGAAAGCTTGAGCAGGACAAGGTTTTCGGCATGACCTTCAAGCTTTTGACTACAGCAGCGGGCACGAAAATGGGCAAAACTGAAAAAGGGACCATTTGGCTGGACAAGGAAAAGACTACTCCTTATGAATTGTTCCAGTATCTTAGAAACGTTGATGACAGAGATGTGGAAAAATTCCTTGCGCTTCTTACATTCCTTCCAATGGATGAAGTACGACGTTTGGGAGCTCTTGAAGGAGCTGAAATCAACAAAGCCAAGGAAGTGTTGGCACACGAAGTAACAAAAATGATTCACGGACAAGATGATGCAGACAATGCGCTTAAAGCAGCAAAAGCCCTTTTTGCAGATGGCATGGATGAAAGTAGCATCCCTTCAACGACATTGGACAGGAGTATTTTCAATGAAGGAATTGGAATCCTGGACCTTATGAGAGAATTGGGATTGATTAAGTCTAACAGTGAAGGAAGACGACTTGTTGAGCAGGGCGGTATAAGCATTGATGATGAAAAAGTCGGAGCTGTGGATAAGATGGTTACACTTGATGATTTCAAGGACGGAAAACTCCTAATCAAAAAGGGCAAGAAAACGTACCACCAAGTACAAATTTAGTTATTGAAAGGTAGATTTATTATGACGGATTCCTCACAAAGAATCAAGGAACTGCAGAACATACTTGAGGCAACCAAGTTGCTGAATGCTTCAAGGGATCTGGACTTCATATTGAAGGAGCTTATGAACGCCACCCTTCGCTTGATAAAAAGCGCAGACATAGGCATTATTTTCCTATATGATAAATCTGATAACCTATTGAAATCCAAGTATTCTTTTGGCTTCAATGATATGAATGTATCTTTGAAGCCAGGAGAATCAATTACTGGAATTACTTTCATGCAAATGAAAACACTTCATCTGGAATCTACTGAAGAAGTTCACGAAGCCATGTCTTCCATGTCAGGAGAGACTAAAGAGATGTTGCACAATAGAATTATCAGACCGATGGATACTCTATTAAGTGCAATAAGCTGCCCTTTAATTCATGATGGAGAGTGTATCGGAGTTTTGGTGCTTGACAATTACATTGGGCGGGAACCATTTACCAAGGATGATGTTTACCTCGCGGAGCTTATTTCAGTTCAGGCTACAATAGCGATAAAGAATGCTGAGAAATATTCTCGTGAGATTGAAGCCCAAGATGCACTCAAGGAATATAGTCAGCTTGTGGAAATGGAAAAAAACAAATACCAATACTCCACTTTCCTTCATAATAAATTTACGGAGATGATACTGAACAGGAATACGTCCGATGACATAATCGATGAAGTTTCAGAGCTGCTACAGACAGATGTTTTCATTATAGACCTTTTTTATTCCATTGTTTCTTATGCAGGGAATCATTACGATAAAAGAGAAGAACTTGAAGATATAAAACCAGCAATCCTGAATTACATGAACTCTGAAGGGGATACTGTTCATTACAATAAAGAACTCGGGCTTTGGATTTTATTATACCCCATATTTGTCTCTGGAGATGTTTTCGGTTGGATCGGAATACTTATGGAGGAAAATCATCTCTCCGAACTGGATAGAATTGTTGTTGAGAAGTGTTCCAATGTGGTTGCTCTTGAAATCCTAAAGGATTATGACATGACCAACCTTGAACAGTCCATAAGGGGAGACTACTTTGATAATCTTTTAAAAGGTAATTCAATGGACTTGGAAAACAAGTTCAATCAAAGGTATCGTATAGACTTTAGCCAACCCCAAAGGATGATTCTAATTAATCTCCTTTATCAGAAAAGTGAGAATCCCGCTTATAAGTATTTCCGTTACTTCTACCAGGAAGTAAATGCCCTTGCACTTAAAACCTTTGCAAAGAGTCTGTCAATACAGAAAAGAAACCTTATTATTGTCCTTGTCGACGACAGTGAAAGCTTTGACAGGGATACCATGAAAAGTTTTCATGAGAACCTTGTTAAAATTACTGAGATATTGGAATCGAGAGCCCGAATTCATTCAAGTTGCGTATCCATTGTAAGTGAAAAAATCTCAAGTTATGATGAGTTCAGCAATATCTATGAAAGAACTTACAAATTATTTGATATAATACCTGAAAATTCAATGTGTGGGTGCCACTTCTACGAAGACTATCAAGTGAAAAAGATTCTTCTTAAAAACGATAAACATGATCTTGTCAATTTTTCAAGAAATGTTCTTTCGCCTGTACTGGAGTACTCTCATTCTTCCAAGATTGAATTGTTCAAAACATTGAAAACCTATATCTACAACGGGGGAAACTGGACCAAGACCAAGAAAGACCTCCATATTCATGGAAATACACTGACTTATAGATTGAATAGACTTAAAGAGCTTATGGATGCTGATCTTGATGATTACCAAACAAGACTTCGCATCCAGCTGGCTTTGGAAATAACGGATCTCTACACTGAAATTCTCAGTGACATGTAAAAACCCAAAAGACATAAATACGATGCCCATATCGAGTAGACTAATAAAACCTACTCAATATGGGGGTTTTTATTTGATAATCTCTTCTGCAAATCGCATTGCGACCTTTATCTTTTGATTCAACTATTATTGATACCAAGAATAATTATTTGTTAATTATCCCTATCTTTTACTATGAGCAACTCCTCAACGAATCTATCACTCTCATTTATCCAAGGGTTATGCCCCGAATTCTCAAACCAGACAATTTCCTTATGTGGTGCATCTAATATATTTACATAATCTTCCACTAATGAGAGTGGGGCATTGATGTCATGCCTTCCGAGAAAAAAGTAGATTGGCACCTCAAGCTTATTGTAGTCTATTCGTAAATCAATATCATAAAGCTGGGGATAAACATGATTAAAGGTCATCAAGATACCCCGAAAGTAGTTAACCTTGTCAATAATTCCATATTCAGGTGAGAAAATATCACGAAACGTATTGTAACCATTATTTTGAATTTCGGGATTATTACTCATCTCAGCTGATAGATAGTTTAGATACTCAGCACTATTCCATGTAACATCTGAACCATAGTAGGGTGGTTTACCGTTTTCTGTAAGCTTCTTGATTTTATCAAAATCTTTTTTTTCATTTGCAATCTCCATCGCCTTATCGTAATCCAACAGCTCTGTTTTTAGGAAGTCTACCATTTGTCCTGTTCCTATCACAGCATGATAACGATCGGGTGTCTCTGACGCCAAGAAAACACCAAGGGCACTTCCCCAAGATTCCCCGGCTACATAAATTTTCTCTTGTTTGAAACGCTCACATAAATATTCAGTTAGTGCGAGTCCATCATCTATATAATCCTGCACATCTAAACTGTTTTTAGCAGCTGCATAATATGATTTCCCAGAGCCTGGCTGGTCCCAATTCACCACCACAAAATGTTTTTCAAGCTCTGCAAGATCATGTCGAACTGCCGCCATCTGTGTACCACCAGGGCCACCTGCCAAAAATAACAGGACTGGATTCTGTTTGTTCTCTCCTCGGATGCTAATCCATTCTTTTCTTTCGTTCAACTCGATCTTTGTCAGTTCTGCAATACTACCTTCCAGAACATCGCCTTGCTCATTCAAAATAGGTGGAGTTTTTGATGTGAATTGACTAAACAATGATATTCCTACCATAATAACCATTAAGCCGAATAAAACAACACCAGATCCTTTTAATCTTGATATCGTTTTAGCGATAGCTTTTTCCTTTCTTTTCTTAATCAGCAGCGAAACACTAAGTATTATACTAGTGAGTAAAGCAGCTGTAGCAGCAATCAATAAAATGATGAATATAATAGACATGTTCATTTTGTATCCTCCTCTTTTTTTGTGTTGTTATCTTTCTATTTATTACTATATCTCCCTTCTCTAACATGAAGCTTAACTAAACCTTACATTAACCTTAAATGCAAAAACAGCACTCCCGAAATGGAAGTACCGTTCTCTACACTCATATTTATAAATTCTTATTAAGCATTATAATAAACTTCACGCCCTCTCCAAGGGCAGTATCAAGTTCTATGGTGCCACCATGCAGCATAATTATCTTTGAAGCAATTGCAAGTCCAAGTCCACTTCCGCCTGTCTTTGAGTTTCTTGATTTATCGGAGCGAACAAATGGCTCGAATATGTTTTCAGAAATTGATTCCTCCATACCTATTCCATCATCTGCTATAATAACTTTAACAGTATCTTTGTCCTCGGTAAGGCTAAGAGTAAATTTTGTTCCTGCTGGATTATGCTGTATGCAATTGGTAAACAGATTAGCGAAGGCTCTATGCAGCAGTTTTTCATCAAATGATATCATTATTTCTGTTTCTTGAATATTAAACTCTGTATCTATTCCTGCCATCTCAAACTCGGATAAAAACTGCGAGGCCTGCTCTCGTATAAATTCGGTTATATCGCTCTGCACAAGCGTTGGTTTAAAGTTTGCATGATCAAGTTTTGAGTATGTGAAGAGGTCATTCATCAAGTCGTTTGCACGTATGCTGTTCCTAAGAATCACATTTACATAGCGATTGTATTTTTCATCATTCATCTCCACTGATGTACTAAGTGTTTCCGCATAACCCATAATGGAGGCAATGGGATTTCGCAAATCGTGAGAAATGTCCATCAAAGTTTGTTTTTTTTCATTTTCCGCTTTTTCACGTAGGATTTTTTCTTGATTCAGTTCAGCTGACAACTTATGAATATCATTTTTAAGCCATAAAAATTCGCCATTTAAGCCCTCGTTCTCTCCTAATTCATACTCGCCACGAGTGATTCGCTTCACCATGCTACATAACTTTCGTAGTGGTGCGATAAAAGACTTTGCAGAATGTCTTGCATAAATCCATGCACCCAAAAACACCAACAAAAGCAAAGAAAGGATCATGGTAATATACAAAATCAATGCTTTTGTGTATTCCGAAGACTGAGCATTAGTAGCAACTGAAAGTCGTACTCGGATAGAAACAGGAAAGCCAACCACCAGCCAAAATTTCTCTTGTTCGTTGTAGGTAACACTGTAAACATACTCTCCATCAGGGCTTTCAATCCTCGTTAAAAAGTCTGTCCATTCAGACATAGATATAGTTGTCTTTTCAAATAGCTTGTGCCCGCCAAGCTCCTGAACAATACCATCTTCAAAGATTACCGCCACACCGCCATCAGAGTTAGTCACACCAGAGATGTCAATTTCTTGGATATTTGAACGAATAAGCTCTGATGCTGTGTACTGTGGCTCAATGTTTGAACCTTGTAGCCAACCACTGCTTACCCAGGTACCAACTAGCAGTACAAAGAAGTAAGACACTATGAAAAGGGGATACATCATGAGATAACTTTTGGTTAATTGATTCGAAATACTAACATCTTCTTTGAGTTTATTTCTGCGCATTAACTTCACCTGCTTTTACTGGTGGATAAACAGAGAACTTATATCCAATTCCTCTTATTGTAATTAAGTAAATGGGGTTTTTCGGATCATCTTCTATTTTACTGCGCAGGCGGCTCAGATGTACCATAACTGTATTATCATCATATAGATATTCCTCCTGCCATACCGCATTGTAGATCTGCTTTTTGGTGAAAACCCGCCCCACATTTTCCATAAAGAGTTTTAGCAGTAAAAACTCCTTGGCTGAAAGAATTATGGTTTGATCATTCTTATAACAAACAGCTTCATCTAAATGCAGATTAAGTTTGCCATAGGAAAGTACAGTCAAACTTGGATTCGAATCATCAACTTCCATTCCTCGCTTTTGTATATGTCGTGCCTGCACTTGTACCCTTGCTTTGAGTTCAGCCATGCTAAAAGGCTTCACCAGATAATCATCACCACCTAAAGAAAGTCCCAACACCTTGTCTGTTTCATCACCTCTTGCTGTTAAAAAGATGACTGGAGTTTCACTCTTTTCTCGGATCTTCTGTACTAATTTCAGGCCATCCATTTCGGGCATCATAACATCCAATATGCACAGTTCAATTTTTTCGTGCTCAAAGATCTCCCATGCGACTTTGCCATTTTCCGCTATAAAAACATCATGCCCTTCTCTTGAAAGATTATCCTGTAATAATTCCAAGAGGTCCTTTTCATCTTCAGCAATCAAAATTCGCACAACTTCACCTCCTAAAATAACTCCCCATATTTTAATTTAAGAATAGTAGTTAAGTTTCAATTCTTTTTCAATCTTTTCACAACATACTAATATTATACACGACTAAACGAATATATAAAGGATAAGGTTCCCCGTTATATTACACCCATTCCGGGCGAACATTAAAAAAGATGACCCCTTTTCAATGCAGAAGTCATCTTTTGGATCTTGATTAAAAGTCTTGTGGTTATTTTAATTACTTGCTTAAGAAATCCAGTGCAAATTGTGAGTACAATTCTGCAGCTCTACCAAGTGCATCTTCATCGATGTTAAACTTTGGATGATGATGTGGATGGTATTCGTGCTTTTCCTCATTCTTTGAGCCAACAAATGCAAAGGCTGAAGGTGCATACTCAGAGAAGAATGCAAAATCCTCCCCACCTGTTGTTTTCTCAAACTTAACCAGGGCTTCCTCGCCTCTAAGCTTTTTAACGGTTTCTGCCGCCAGTGCTGACATCATTGGATCATTTATAGTTGGGATAGTCATCTGCGTGTATTCAACTCTAGCTTTGGCTCTGTAGGCCTCTGCAGTGTTTTCAACTACTCTCCTTATAATGCCTTCAAATGCGTTGTTTACCTCCATTGAAAAGCACCTTGTTGTTCCTTCCATATAGGCATCTCCGGAAATTACATTCCATCTGGATCCACATTTTATCATTCCTACACTTACAACTGACGGATCAAGAGGGTTTATTTCTCTACTTGCTATTGACTGCAGGTTCATGACAATTGCGGATGTAACAATTGCAGCGTCAACCGTTTGATGTGGCATTGAACCATGTCCGCCTTTTCCTTCGACGAATATCTTAAACATGGCCGCTGAAGCCATTCTTGGTCCTTCTTCAACTGATATTTTGCCTGTCTCCACATCATTCCAGATATGGATTCCAAAAATACCATCTACACCTTCCATAGCTCCATCTTTTATCATGGCCAAGGCTCCCTGTGCTACCTCTTCGCCTGGTTGGAAAAGAAGCTTCACTGTTCCGTCGAATTCGTCCTTCATGTCATTCAGGACTTTTGCAGCAGTCAGGAGTCCCGCCGTATGGGCATCATGACCACATGCATGCATTACACCTTCAACCTTGGACTTGTACTCCACCTCATTACCCTCAAGTACCTCAAGAGCATCCATGTCGGCTCTAAGGGCTATTGTCTTTCCTTCACCTTTTCCCTTGATTATTCCAACAACACCAGTTCCTCCACTTTTTTCAGCAGGAATTCCCATTTTTTCGAGTTCTTCCATTACTCTTTTTTGAGTGCTATATTCCTTCATACTGGGCTCGGGATTCATATGAAATTCTCTTCTCATTGAAATTGAATAATCCTTATACTTCTCTACCAATTCTCTTACTCTCATCATTTTGCCTCCCCTAATTTCAATATGGTATCGTAAATCAACTCAATGCCTTTCTGGAGCTTATCATAATCGGTCCACTCTTCCTTGCAATGGCTTCTGCCATCCTTGCTTGGAACAAATATCAACCCAACCTCTGTTACGGCAGCCATTACCATGGCATCATGTCCTGCTCCACTTATCATGTTTCTATAGGATATACCTTTTTCTTCTCCTGATTCCTTGAAAAGACTTACCATTTCCTCATTCATCTTAACAGGCTTCACATCAAGCATTTCAGTTACAGTATAGGTCACGTCCGTGTCTTTTGTATGTCTATAAAGTTCATCCAGTATTTTTTTCTTGACATTTTTTATGCTGCTTTCGTCCTTTGATCTAATATCAACCGTAAAAACAACTTGAGCAGGTACAATATTCGCAGCACCCGGTTTCACTTCAAGCACTCCAACCGTTGCCACTGTTCCATTTTTTTCTGGTCCAGGATATGAGTCCACATTGGCTACTACCTTTGATGCAACTGACAGTGGATCAGCTCTCATATCCATTGGAGTGGTTCCAGCATGATCCGGTCTTCCGTTGACTTCTACCTTGAATTCATTTATGCCAACGATAAAATCTACTATTCCAACATCCTTGCCTTCGTTCTCAAGAATTGGTCCTTGTTCTATGTGTAGCTCGATAAAGGCTTTTACGTCTTCTCTGTTTCTTTTGGTTTCAGATATTTTCTCAGGTTCAAAGCCGAAGTCCCTAAAGGCCTGAGCCATTGAAATGCCATCTTTGTCCTTGTTTCTCTCCAGTTGATCGTAGTCAACAAGTCCTGCCATTGCACGACTGCCAAATACTCCTGACCCAAATCTTCCACCTTCTTCTTCAATCATTGCGACAAACTCTATTGGATATTTAGTTTCAATATTGTTTTCTTCAAGTGCTCTAAAGATTTCGAGCGCCATGACAACACCTGCTGGGCCATCAAAATTACCACCGTTTTTTACTGAGTCAAAATGTGATCCAATCATTATAACTGGAGCATCTGGATCTGTTCCCTCTCTTCTTGCAAAAAGAGTCCCAGCATTGTCTTCATATACTTTAACATTAAGCTTACTTAACTGTGCCTTGAGATAGTCTCTTGCCAGCTTGTCTTCCTCAGTCAATGAAAATCTTGTCAGTCCACCTTCATTACTGCTATTGAACTTAGCAAGCTCCTCAATATCTTTTTTGATTCTTTCAACTTTGGTAAACATAAATCATCCTCCTAAAGAATCTCTGCCTTGTACACCAACCTGCACGTCTTGCCTAGAATTGCACTCACATTGCAGTACTTTTCCTCGGCAAGCTTGATTGCCTTCTCAAGGTTCTTCATTTCCAAGTCTTCTCCACTGAACTTAAATAAAATTCTTATTTCATCATATATCCTCGGGATAGTACTTTCATCCATATCAGCCTCGATTTCAAGGTCCATTTCTGTAAAAGAAACCTTCATCTTATCCAGTATTATCTTTACATCAACTCCCATACAACCTCCAAGGCCAACCAGCAGCAATGGCATTGGTCTGAATCCTGCATTATCTCCTCCTGCCTCTTCACCAAGATCCATCAACAATTCATGACCAAGTTCATCCTTGCCTAAAAATGTCATGTTATCTCTCCAAGAGCATTTAACCTTTTGCATCCATTTTCACCTCTTTCGTATCTTCTATTCTAAATTGTAGGAAAAGCGCCTTTCAAGGCGCTTTTCATTAAATCAAGTTTACAAATACTCCCGCTATTATTACAGATACAATTGTAACTGTTGTAAAGCCTCCAACCAACATTTTTGGAAGCATTTCGTCCATTAGGAACTCTCTTTCTTCCTGTGTCTCACCAAGGGCCTTTGAGGCTTCCTCAGTAAGAATATAGTTTGGCGGGAACCCGTAAAGAGCAGTCAATGCAACTGCAAACGCCATTTCCTTGGTGTAGCCAAGTTTTTTACCAAGTACCATGGAAAGAATGGCCATACCTGAAACACCAAGAACAATTATTCCCATTAAAGGGACTACTATCTCCATCAGCATTGCAGGGGTCGCTCTTGCAAGTCCAGCAAATACATAAGCCATAAGGACAGTAATTAGGAATCCGAATGAACCCGATGTATTAAGAGGTTTTTGCTCTACAAAACCAATCTCCTGAGCAATAACTCCAAACAACAGACAAATTACAAATGCTGATATGTTTATAACCGGTGCGATAAATCCTGAGAATGCTACTGCTGCCCATGCTACAAGACCAAGTCTTGCAAGAGTTACATAGGTTGTCTGGTAGTCCTTTGGCAAAGGTGGAATAAGCTTTTTCTTGACAGGCTTATCTACTACTACCTCTTCCTTAACGTGCTTGATCTCACCACTTCTAAATCCATTAACCAGTCTGGTTCCTTCCTTCTTAAGCATTACGGAAGTCAAAGGATATCCCACAAATCCCTGCATTACGTATGTAATTATGGCAAGTATTGCAAGATTGTCTCTCCCCAATGCTGTTGCTGCGTCACTCATTACTATAGCCGCTACGATACCTCCTGTAAGTGGTGGTGTAGCTATTATTGCTGTCTCTCTACCAAACAAAGCAACACCAACTGTCATAGTAAGAGACATAATACCAACTATACCTATAAGTGCAATAAGAATGGTTCTCCACTGTCCTGCCAATTCCCTTACTGACATCATTGTACCCATGTGTGTTATTAAAAGGTACATTGACAATAATACTACTGGCATCTGGAATCCAGCTAGTGCAACGATGTCTTCTGGAAAGAATGTCCAGAATCCAAATAAAAATAAAAATGCCGCAACGAAAACCGATGGTACGAATGCCTTAGTCTTTGCTGATATTACGTCTCCAAGAGCCAGAACGATAAGAACTGTTGAAAATGCCATCAATAAACTCATACAACTCCTCCTTTTTCTTATTTATTTAGCACAGTATACCATTAAACAGGTGGCTTGTATATGGTGCCAAGAACAAAATTTATTACGTATTTTTGAACAATTTTACTATATTGTTAGATATTTTTTTATCAATATTCCCTCTTTATCCTTGCAATTACTATTTTGTTGATTTATAATAGTCTTATAAAGATTTATAAATCTAAATTTTTTGATACGTTTTGTTATTATTTTATCAAACTAGCGGTTTCATGGTCTTTTTGAGATTCTTTGGTAAATCTTACCCCTCTTTGTATTTACAAGACTCAAAGCCGAAAGACCCAATTACATAGATAGGTTCAAACAACAGAAGAAGAGCTTCCCAAATCAGGGAAGCTCTTCTTCTGTCCTTAACCCTCTAGAATTGTAAAAAGTCCCATTAAACCAAAATCTTCTTTATCTCGTCTATATGAATGGCAAAGATCATCCCTTTCATATGTTGATATGTCAATGACTGTTATGTTTTTTTCATCTATTCCCATTTTAAGTAGCATTCTTCGGTTTATCTCCTGAAGATCCACAAGGAATTTTTCTTCCGATACTTTTCTTACTAGTTCCTTCCAGTCATTGAATTCCTCCAGGAATAAGCTTCCAACATCCTCTCTAACCTGAAAGTCATCCCTACCTATGGCAGGACCAATTACCGCTAAAATATCTTCTTCAGAAGATCCATACTCCTTTAGGAGTCCGAGGATTCCTTTTTCAACTATTCTTTCAAGTGTTCCTTTCCATCCTGAATGAATATTTCCCTGAATTCTCTTCTCTTTATCAAATAATATAATAGGCACACAATCTGCAAACCGCGTAAGTAGGGCTACGTCATTCAAATCAGTAAGAAGCCCATCAGTGTTTGGTATAAATCTTCCATATGGGCCCTCTTTCCCCTGATCGAGAAAACGAATTATTTCAATATTTGAAGTATGAGCCTGATACCCATTATAAAGAATTTCAGGTTTTCTACCCATAAACTGATATGCTTCATTTATAAAACCCTGAAGAGATACCTTGTCAGGGTTTGTACTCGTCCCCACATCCATGTCCTTTGTGGTAAAGCAATGTTTAAGCCCCATTGTCTCAAGTTCTGGCAGATATATATATCTTTTGTTGTTATTGGTTTCAATCCTGTATTCCATCACATTCGCTATCCTTCCTGGCAATTAATTCCCTGTACTGACTTTCTGTATCAATATCTGTTACGTCTCTGGGACTATTTACATGGTACCAATGAATATCATTTTGATTGTTGCTTATTATTTCAAAGCCACCATTTTCGCCTTGTACTTTTAATAGATCATTTCTATATTTGCTTGAAAACAGTATTGGCATATGAATCTCTCCATCCAGGGTAGGAACAATAATCCCTTTTCCTGAAGCTGTAAAATCATTTATCATTTCATTAATCAGATTACAGGATACAAATGGCTGGTCTCCAGCAATAAAAAGATATCCATCCCCAGTTGCTTTTTCCACGCCGCATTTAACACTTTCGCCCTGTCCAAGCCTGGCCTTGTTGTTCTTGATTGTCCTGATTCCATGCTTTTTGCCGATTTCAGCGACACTCGTTTTTCTGTATACTAGGATTAGCCTTGAAAGCTTTGAGTTAAGAGCTGTTTTAATAACTCTCTCCACCACAAGGTCTTCTCCAACCGGTAGCAGTAGTTTATCCCTTCCCATCCTCCTGGAGAAGCCAGCAGCTAGAATTATTCCATCTATGCTTAGCATTATTCTTCTCCTTTCCAGTACAGGGATCTTCCTACTGCCCTCTTCCACTGTCTGTACAAATCAGTTCGATCCAACTCGTCCATGGCAGGTGTATATTTTCTGTCAAGATCCCAGTTTCTGACAATCTCATCTTTATTGGTCCAGAAACCTACTGCCAGACCTGCAAGATATGCTGCTCCAAGAGCAGTGGTCTCTCTTGTTACTGGTCGCTCGACATCTAAGTTCAGTATATCTGCCTGGAATTGCATAAGGAAATTATTTTCCACAGCTCCTCCATCAACCCTCAAGGTCTTAAGTGATATCCCGGAATCTTTCTCCATGGCCTCCAAAACATCCCTGGTCTCGTAGGCAATAGACTCCAAGGCCGCTCTTACTATGTGTTCAGCAGTAGTATTTCTTGTTATTCCAACAATAGTACCCCTTGCATACATATCCCAATGAGGCGCTCCTATACCAACAAATGCAGGCACAAGAAAAACTCCATCTGTGCTGTCTACCCTCGTTGCAAAATCTTCGGATTCCGCCGCCGTCCTGATAAGTTT
Source organism: Gudongella sp. DL1XJH-153 (assembly GCF_049310905.1). NCBI lineage: Bacteria > Bacillati > Bacillota > Tissierellia > Tissierellales > Tissierellaceae > Gudongella > Gudongella sp. DL1XJH-153. The sequence goes on along the minus strand of NZ_JBMEMN010000011.1, from coordinate 12,631 downwards.
AAGCCCGTCTCTCAGCCACTGAACCACGGCTCCTGCTACAAATATACTCCCCTCAAGGGCATAGGTCACCTTACCGTCCAAGCCCCATGCTATGGTCGTTATAAGTCCGCTTGTTGACTCTATGGGCTCCTGGCCTGTATTCATAAGCATAAAGCACCCTGTACCATAGGTATTCTTGACCATTCCCTTTTCGAAGCATGTATGCCCGAATAAGGCTGCTTGCTGGTCTCCAGCAATTCCTCCAATTGGAATCCTTGCGCCAAAGCTTTTTTCATACGTATATCCGAATATCCCGGAGGAATCCATTACTTCAGGTAGCATAGCTTCCGGAATATCCATTTCGTCCAATAACTTTTTATCCCAATGAAGGTTTCGAATATTGTAAAGCATCGTTCTTGATGCATTTGAATAGTCAGTTCTGTGGACCCTACCACCTGTAAGATTCCACAAAAGCCATGTGTCAACAGTTCCAAACAACAAATCTCCGTTAAGTGCCTTTTCTCTTGCTCCCTCTACATTATGGAGAATCCACTGAAGCTTTGTGCCAGAGAAATAGGCATCTATTAAGAGTCCAGTATTTATTTTTACATATTCAGACAAACCTCTATCTTTTAGTTCTTCACAGTAATCTGCTGTTCTTCTACACTGCCATACTATGGCATTGTAGATTGGTCTTCCAGTATTCTTGTCCCATACAATTGTAGTTTCTCTTTGATTTGTAATTCCGATCGCAACAATATCATCTGCAGTTACAGATGCACTATCCATCACTTCTCTGATCACTCCTGATTGAGTTCCCCAAATTTCCATTGGATCATGTTCAACCCACGCTTCTTTTGGATAGTATTGTTTGAATTCCTTTTGTGCAATACCACAGATTTTTCCGCTCTTGTCAAAGAGTATTGCTCTGGAGCTTGTGGTTCCCTGATCCAGTGCAAGAATATATTTTCCAGTCAATTGTCTCCCTCCTAGGCCCTTTTATTTATTATATCAATAAACTGGTGATATTCCTAAAAGTTCCAAAAAAAAGTTAAAAAGAAAGAAGCCCTTTCAGGCTTCCTCTTAACCCCCTCCAACAGGAGGGAAAAGGGATAATATATCCCCATCCTTCAATTTATTCTCGGGAGGTGTTCTTATTCCATTTACCAATAGGATTGCAACATCCTCAAGGTTTACCCCTATCTGGTCAAGAAGTGTTTCCACACTTGTATCTTCCTGGACCTCCAGAGTCTCTTTCTTCTTATCATCAATTCTGAGTGTGGCAAAATATCTGACTTCGATTTTAATCATTACAGTCCCAGTTCCTTCAATTTAGCTTCGGTAGGTATTCCATCCTCACCCCAGCCTCTTTCCTTATAGTATTCTCCAAGCATTTCATCAAGCTTGTTTACCCAACCTTTACTTGGTCCTTCAGGAATAGGATCTTCAAGTAATCTCTTAGGAAGAGTGTCCTCAGCAGAAGTTACTCCGGCAAGAAGGTTAAACTGCTTCTCGATATTGTAAATTCTATCGCCTATTGCAAGAATGTCATTACCTGTAAGATCAGTTCCGGCAATTACATTGTACATATCAGCATAGTCATCCGCTCCAAGTGCAAATGAAGTGAACAGACATACTCCCAATGAATCAATGGAAGCTGTAAGGTCCTGGAATATTTTTACCCAGGTAGGCTTGCTACTTGTTTCGAATCTATCCAATTGCTCGGGAAGTCCTAAAACCTCAGGAGATATTGTATATCCTCTTACGTGACATCCTCCTCTGTTGCTTGTTGCATAGTTAAGACCGATTCCCATTATACCTCTTGGGTCGTATGCTGGCATTTCAAGTTTTTTAACTGTCATTGAGAATTCTGGCACTCCATAACCATCAGCAAGTCTGTAGGAGCCTTCAGCCATCTTTGCACCAAGTCCCTGAGCATATCCCATTCTCTTAACCCATTCAGTAATGTCAGTGCCATTTCCAAACTCAAGCTTAAGTCCATCAAGCTCATCATCTTTTATATAACCTTTCTGATGCAATTCAATTGCCGCTGCAATTGTTGCTCCTGCTGATATTGTGTCTATTCCCATTTCATTACACCAGTGATTAGCCATAATGATTGATTCCATATCACTTATTCCGCAGTCAGCACCGAATGACCAAAGTGTTTCGTACTCAGGTCCTCCGCCTTCCCAATCTCCTACCTTTACATATCTTCCGCAACCGATTGGGCATCTGTAGCAAGCAGTTCTTTTTGTAAGATACTTGTCAGCCAGTGTTTCTCCACTGGTTTCATCTGCTTTATCAAACTGAGCTTCCAGGAAATTGTTTGTCGGTAAGCTTCCCAGCTCATTTAGAATATTTACAAGTACTGCAGTACCATATGTTGGTAGCCCTTCACCTGTTACTCCATTCTCCTTTATCTTTGCGAGTTGAGTCTTGTTAAGCTCTTTAATTCTGTCCTGATCTGGCACATCTGGTTTTCCTGAACCTTTTACTACAATCGCCTTAAGATTCTTTGAACCCATAACAGCTCCAACTCCGGATCTTCCCGCAGCTCTGTCTTCGTCGTTCATTATTGCTGCTATATGAGAAAGGTTTTCTCCACCAGGTCCAATTGCAAGAACCTTGGCTCCATCTACATGCTTTTCTCCAAGTTTTTTGGTTGTGCTTGAAACAGTTGTTCCCCAAATATCGGCAGCTGAAAGCAGCTCTACCTTGTCGTCTTCAATACTTAGATATACTGGCTCGGCAGATTTTCCTTCAAAAGCTATTATATCCCATCCAGCAAACTTTAACTCAGCTCCCCATTTTCCTCCTGAATTTGATGATGCTATTGTATTTGATAATGGAGATTTTGTTACAACCATGTATCTACCACCTGTTGCAACCGGATTTCCAGTCATAGGTCCTGTTACTACAAACAATTTGTTCTCAGGACTTAATGGATCAACCTTAGGATCTACCTCATCCATCATCATCTTTGTTCCCAAACCTCTACCGCCGATGAATTTCTTTGCCATTTCGTGATCCAATGGCTCGGTTTTAAATGTTCCATCTGTAAGATTTACTCTAAGAATCTTTCCTGTGTAACCAAACATATGTATTCCCCCTTCTTTTTTTTCACTTTCTTCCACTATATATACATTGCAAAAATGATGCCAAGTTTTTCTCGACCGAAAAAGTTGGCATCATTGGCTGAATTTGAACTATTCTAACAATTCAGTTTTATTTGTTGTCACACCTGATTTTTATTTGCTCCATTGTGGAACATATTATAGCAAATTACCGCGTTCCATTTTAGAGCACTGCTCCATAATTATACACCGATATCGTACTTTTCAATTTTTCTATACAAAGTATTTCTACCAATGCCTAATTTTTTTGATACCAAAGTTATATTTCCATCATATTTTTTTAAAATCCTCTTGATATGGTCTGCTTCAATATCTTCAAGAGTCCGGTCACTTACTACCTTCATTGCCGGTACAGAGTCAATATCCTTATCAAAACCCTGTGTAGGAAAAGACTCGGTATTAATGATCAGTTCAACCAGATTCTCAAGTTCTCTTATGTTGCCTGGCCAATTGTGATTCTTGAGCATATCCATATAGTAATCTGGAACTTCCACTGGTTTTTTACTGAGGCTTTTTGCTTTTCTTTTCATAAAGAAATCAAATAGAAGAGGAATGTCCCCAGGTCTTTCTCTCAAAGGTGGTAGTCTTAATGGGAGTACGTTTAATCTGTAGTATAGATCTTTTCTAAAATTACCTTTGTCCACTTCTTCCCTGAGGTTTTTATTGGTCGCTGCTATGATTCTTACATCAACGGGAATTTCTAATGAACCTCCCACTCTTCTAACATTTCCCTCCTCGATTACACGTAGAAGTCTTGTTTGCAGCTCATATGGCATTTCTCCAATTTCATCCAGAAAAAGAGTCCCCCCATCTGCAATTTCAAATTTTCCTGGCTGTCCTTCTATATTGGCACCAGTAAAAGCTCCACCTACATAGCCAAAAAGCTCTGACTCTATAAGATTCTTGGGAATTGCTCCACAGTTTAACGCTACAAACGGTTCATTTTTTCTGTCGCTATGATTTTGTATTGACTGAGCAAAAATTTCCTTTCCTGTTCCACTTTCTCCCAAAAGCAAAACTGTGGATTTGGAGTCTGCAACTTTTTTAGCAAAATCAATAATTCTTATGAATTCATGATCCTCTCCAATAACCTTGTCAAATGTATAAACCGCACGAGAGCCTGTAACCTTGTTGGCTAGTTTTCTCATCTTCTTTACATCCTTGACTACAAATACAATTTCATAAGGCATGTCTCCTTCTCCATTTACTGGATACGCACTCAGATTTACTTCATTTTTATTTGTATCTAGATTTATGTACACATCTTCCTGATATATACTCTCACCTTTCTTGATTCTACCTACAATCCTTTCCCAGTCGGGGAAAAGCTCTTCTCCCTTTACTGTACTAAACGCTTCACTTGAATATCCTAAAATCTTATATGTATAGTCATTTGCCAGCACTACTTTCCCATCCATATCAACAGTGAAAATACCAGATGGCAGAGAATTAATTATTGTATCCAGATATCTCTCCATTTTTTCATGTAGGCTTGAACAATGTGTATTTCTTATCATGTATTCTATTGCTGAAGCCGCTGCAGCAACCATCCCAAGCGTATGTGAATTAACAAGCTCCATACTACCTGTCAAATCAATGCATCCGATGATCTTTCCTTCATGATCTCTTATGGGTGCCCCTGAGCATGTCCAGTTCTGTAGAATCTTCAATACGTGTTCTTTACCAGTAACCTGAAGTGGATATCCTTCTCTTATTGACGTACCCATGCCGTTGGTTCCAGCATCCTCTTCATTCATCGATGCACCTGGCACCAGCCATGTGTCATGTGCTTTTTGCAGCATATCTTCATTTCCTGTTATATTAAGTATGCGTCCCTCTCTATCTGTGAGTATAACCAGAAATTCTGAATCCTTTACAAAGGAATATAACTGATTTATAAAAGGTTCCGATACAGAAATCAGTGTATGATTGTTGGTAATTATGCTGTTGAGTTCTTTCTGTGATAGGATATGTTTGCTTTTTTTTTGATTGGGATCTATGCCATAAGATTTACTTCTATCATTTGATCTTTTTATAAAATCTCTGTCTTTATTTGCCATGGAAATCCTCCCTGGGAAAATCATAGATTATATTCAATTTTCTCACTATTACTTTTAATTTACCAAGTACTTGAATAAAAGTCAAAAGAAAGTGATTCTTATTGGTATAATACACTTAGTATAGTATAATTATCTAATGATAATAACACTGGACAAAAGCTTGGCAGCCATTTTCAGTATTTAAAAAAACAAAGGTGATACTATGGATAAAAATAAAACCAACAGCCAACGGGCTCTAAGACTTGGCAATGAGCCTGTAGGTAGTCTTCTGCTAAAATTTTCAATTCCTGCTATTGTTGGAATGATGGTCAATGCCCTTTACAATATTGTTGACCGCATATTTATCGGACGTGGTGTCAACAGCATTGCAATCGGTGGTGTTTACTTAGGCATGCCTATGATGCTTATCCTTATGGCTTTCTCCATGCTGGTAGGAATTGGTGGAAATACACTGGTATCAATCAGACTTGGTGAAAATAACAAGGATGAAGCTGACAAAATTGCCAGCAATTCTCTTATGCTCTTGATTATTATCGGTGTATCCCTTGGAATATTGGGAAACCTGTTTCTTGAACCTCTTTTAAGGGCTTTTGGTGCAAGCGATTCCAATATCGGTTACTCAATGGACTACATGAGGGTCATACTTCTCGGAGCACCATTCCAGGCGATTGGCTTTGGTATGAACAACTTTATAAGAGGTGAGGGTAACCCTAAAATTGCCATGATGACGATGCTGATCGGAGCAATTCTCAATATGATACTTGACCCGCTGTTTATTTTTGTATTCAAGATGGGTGTACAAGGAGCTGCTATTGCAACAATAATTTCTCAGTTTATCTCAGCAATGTGGGTTCTAAGGTACTTCTTTACCGGAAGCAGCATTCTAGATCTTAAAAAGGAATACTTGAAGCTTAAACTGGAATATGTAAAAAAGATTTTTGGGAATGGTTTTGCTCCTTTCAGCATGCAAATTGCTGCGAGTATGGTAACTGCTCTTTACAATACTAATCTTCAGATTCACGGTGGCGACCTTGCCACATCCAGTATGGGCGTAATCAATTCCGTTGCAATGATGGTTCTAATGCCGGTTTTTGGAATAAACCAGGGTTCTCAACCCATTATGGGATATAATTTCGGTGCCCGACAATACGATCGGGTTAAAAAAACGCTACTCTATGCCTCGTTGATGGCTACTGCAATTACTACAAGTGGGTTTTTAATCGTTCAATTTTTCCCTGAAGCAATAATTCTACTGTTTACAGGTAGCGAGGGAGCTCAGTCAGGATTGCTTCCAATAGCAGTTCCAGGGATAAAGACTCTTCTTTTTATGTTCCCGATTGTAGGATTCCAGATTGTCAGCACTTCCTATTTTCAAGCAACTGGCAAGCCTAAACAGGCTATGCTTCTAAGTCTTTCAAGACAGGTTTTGGTACTTATTCCAGCCCTACTTATACTTCCCCCCCTATTGGGCCTACGAGGAGTCTGGATGGCAGGTCCTTTGGCTGACTTTACAGCTTCGCTGATAACAGCAATACTGGTTTTTCATTCAATTAAGAATTTGAATTAAAAACCAGATAAAAAGACTGACTAAAGTATTCCACTGGAATAGATTTCTCAGTCTTTTTTATTACATGATACATTAACATTCTCTTATTATTTCAGCAAGATGCTTTGTCAACCGTGCTGTCAGACCCCAAACAATGTGATCCCCGTATTGGTAAAAAAGCACCTGATGCTTCCCTTCGCGAAAATTATACTCCCTTCCTCTTGGTATAAGCTCATATGGAAAGTCCTCCGCATCCTCTGTTTTCAATAAAAGCTCATAGGAAAGGGGCTCTGTATCCAGAATAAATCCTACTGGCACAGTAAAAATGTGATCCACTTCTTCAGGATTGATTTCTAGCTTATCCAGGTCTTCCACCTTAAGTACCCCTAAAAAACAATGAATTGTGAAGTTTGCATAGGATACAAGAAAATCGAGCTCTCCAAGAATCTCGATATCTTCAGGAGTGACTCCCAGCTCTTCAACGGTTTCTCTTATTGCCGTTGTCTTGAAGCTTTCTCCTTTTTCTACCTTTCCTCCAGGAAAAGACACTTCTCCTGGCTGGGTTTTCATGTGCCTTGCTCTTAATTCATAGATTACATGCCATTCTCCATCAATGTTGACCAAAGGGATCAAGACTGAAAATTTACCTACTGCATCCAATGGCTTTGGTATTCTGTTTTTTAATTTATCTGTCAATCTTTCTATTATCAATTCCTCTTCCTCCAAATTCAATCCATAAATATTATTCTCGCTGCCTCAAGAAGAATTTCGTCTCTGTTAAAAGGTACCAGATTTCCAAATCGATTCATTATATTATCATACCTGCTATACTCTCTTTTACGAAACCTACCATTATTCTGATTGAGCATTCTTGTCAACTCCTCAAAGCTATAGACCTCAAATCTCTCAACTTCTCCTGCTTCGAGAATATACTCAATAATGTATATAATGAATGTCTCATAATCGTAACCTTCCTCTATATCCATCATTGATCCCAACCTGGGAATGATGTGCCCAAACAGTATGCTAAGTCCAGGCTTTGAATCAATGTGGAGCAATTTGCAAAGCTCCTCAATTTTATCATTGCCAATACTTTCAAGATATTGAAAATAGAATTTCTCACCTTCAGGCCTTACATAGTATCTTCTCCCCTTCAAATCTCTAATTTCTTTTAGAGCATCGCAGTATCCCATTTTCATGTTTCTCTTTATTTTTGAACTGTCCAAATCAAAGGCTCTCCCAAGATCTTCCTTTGGGTAGACTATTATTGGATCCAAGTCTTTTATGTCTTCCAGCTCTCCTGGATTCATCTGATGGGTTCTCACAATAATAAGATTGGTGTAGCCTTTTCTCAAAAGCATATGGTAGGGAAGATTATCGTGAAACCAACCATCCAACAGAGTCTTTCCGCCGATTTTCTCAATTTTGAAAAATGGCATATATGATGATGCCAATAGATAATCCTTCATCTCTCCGCAGGGAATGTCTTCCTTGAATAATTCCATTGGAATCCTGTCTGTAAGATTATATGTTGCAATACCAAATTCTATTGGTGAATTTCTTATTTCGTCTTCACGAGTATACCTGGCAATCATATTTCTAAAGGGTGCTATGTCAAATCCTTTGTTTGATATTACGCCCCTCAGTTTATCTGCAACCATCTTCACTGTGTGTATGTCTGGCTTAGAGTGAAGTAGTCTGTTCAGTTCCTGATCATTGTCTCTAATGATGTCAGAATACCTAATGTCATCCCATAATTCCAGACATTCCTCAAAATCACCCTGAACGATCATTGCACCATTAAGAGCTCCGATGGATGTTCCTGCAACTGCTGATATTTCAAGCCCACATTCATTTATTGCCTTATAGGCCCCCACTTGATAGGAGCCCTTTGCTCCTCCGCCTTCCAGCACAAGACCATACATTCTCATCCACCTCCGACTTAGAATTAGATGTTCAATCAGTATCCTACCAATCATATATACCCAGATTATATCATACTACTTCGGCTGACCTTATGGTATAATTACCCTATTGAATCCACTTGACAAGGAGGAACTATATGTCCAGAAGAATGAGTTGGAATAAATACTTTATGGAAATAACAGAACTTGTAGCGAGTCGCTCCACATGTGACAGGGCATGGGTTGGTTGTGTTATAGTAAATGACAGCAACCGGATAGTATCAACTGGGTACAACGGATCAGTTTCAGGAAACCCCCATTGCGATGACGTAGGTCACACGATGAGGGATGGTCATTGCATTGCTACCATACACGCAGAAATGAACGCCCTCTTATACTGTGCTAAGGAAGGAATTCCTGTTAACAAATGCGTTGCTTATGTCACGCATTTCCCATGTCTGAATTGTACAAAATCTCTTATACAGGCTGGGATAAAAAAAATCTATTACAAAAATGACTACAGAGTAGATGAGTACGCTATCCAACTATTGGATACCAATAACATTCTTTATGAAAAAATTACCTAGAGTATTGCATCTTTAGCCAGCTGGTCCGCTTCATCATTGAGCTTGTCACCACTATGTGCCTTCACTTTTATGAATCTGACATCCAGTCTGTCTTTGATGCTATCATAGTATTTCTTATAATCCCTAGTTCCACATTTATTGGTCTTCCAATTACCCTTTGCCCAATTTTCGATTCCAGTGTAATCGTAATGAAGGTGAAGGGTTTTTTTGTTTTCTGACAAAGCCCAGTTCATTGCTTCCATGGCACCTTTTAGTTCACCTGCCACATTTCTCATTGCTGCAAGCTCAGGATCCTCTTCTCTTCCACTTAAACAATACTTCTCTTTGTCTGAGAGTATTACCACACCATAGCTATAAGTCCCGTTGCTAAGGTCATAGCTTCCATCCACATATGCTACAGCAGCAGAACTGTCTTCTGCTTCGCTTATTATTTCAGCTGCATTATCCTTATCAGATATATATTCTTTAGCTTCTTCAATAGATCCAAACTTCTTGTATACAGCTCCTGGAAATCCATGAACCTGTTTTTTACATTCATCCCAGGTATGGTAAATCCCTGTTTTCAATCCTTTTTTTACTGCATAATAGTATTTTGCCATACTCCACCTCTTAATTTCATTATATATATCTAATTATATCATATTTAACAGATGGTAAATATAATGTAGTCGGATTATGGTGTGAAAACGAATCTGATTTTACTATGTAATTGATTTAATTTGATCAGATCTTAAGAATAAAAGGCAACCATAATCTCTCTTAAACTATTGATATGTCAACCTTTAAAGATATTATGGTTGTCAATAAGATAACTATTATACACATATTTTCTGTTGATTTCGTTATTATTTTATCATTTGATTGTATATTTTAAATTTTCTCTAAATTATATTGAATTCCATTATTCTTTCTGTTAGAATGTTTCTTGAGTTGTTTTTTTTGCGTTCGGGGAAAACGTTTTAACTGACAGCTTAAGGCAATCCACCAATTGCTTTGTTCGAAGTTTCTTGAAAACATCATAACAGGAGGTATTTATGGATTTTATTATGAGTCTTAACAGTACCATCAATAGTTTTGTATGGGGACCACCTATGCTTTTACTACTGGTAGGTACAGGAGTTTACTTAACAATTAGAACTAATTTCTTTTCTATTCTTAAGCTAGGTTATGTACTTAGAAACACATTATTGAAAATCTTCTCCAAGGATCAGGCTGGTGAAGGTGAAATCACTCCATTCCAGGCGGTAGCTACTGCACTTGCAGCAACTGTTGGAACTGGTAATATTGCCGGTGTTGCTACTGCAATAGCCCTTGGTGGACCAGGAGCAGTATTCTGGATGTGGGTATCGGCAATTTTCGGTATGACAACAAAATTCGGCGAGGTTGTTCTTTCAATTAAATTCAGAGAGAAAACTGAAGATGGACGTTTTGTTGGAGGACCAATGTATTACATAGCAAATGGTCTTAACATGAAATGGCTTGCTACAGTATTTGCAGTATTTGGAGCTATTGCAGCCTTTGGTATCGGTAATATGGTTCAGTCAAACTCTGTTGCAGCTTCACTTCAGGAATCATTCAATGTTCCCCCATTGGCAACAGGTCTTGTACTTGCAGTACTTACTGCTCTTGTAATTCTTGGTGGTATCAAGAGAATCGGTTCTGTAACTGAAAAGCTTGTACCTGGTATGGCTTCAATCTACATCCTTGGAGCAATCTTTATAATCATTATGAACGGATCACAAGTCCCTGAAGCATTTGGCCTTATATTTGGAAATGCATTCACTGGTACAGCTGCTGTTGGTGGATTTGCAGGTTCAACACTTGCAATGGCAGTTAGGTTCGGAGTTGCTCGTGGAGTATTCTCAAATGAGGCAGGTCTTGGTAGTGCTCCAATCGCGCATGCCGCTTCAACTACTGACCACCCTGTAAGACAGGGACTTTGGGGAGTATTCGAGGTATTTATGGATACAATTGTTATCTGTACTCTTACAGCTCTTGCAATCCTAGTATCCGGACTTTGGAACTCAGGTTCCACTGGTGCAGCACTTACAACTCAAGCATTTGATGAAGCAATCATCGGTGGTGGATACATTGTATCAATAGGTATCATGTTGTTCGCATTCTCAACAATTCTTGGCTGGTCATACTACGGCGAGAGGTGTGCTGAGTACCTGTTCGGTGAAAAAGCAATTGTACCTTACAGAATTATCTGGATTCCATTTGTTGTAGTTGGAGCAATTGGAGGATTGGAGTTTATCTGGGCTCTTGCAGACACAATGAACGGTCTTATGGCTATTCCAAACCTAATAGGTGTTCTTATGCTAAGTGGAACCATTATCAAGCTTACAAAGGAATTCTTTGCACAAGAGAAAGAAAAAGGAAACATGAAATAATAATTAAAGCGAGGCTCAGGCCTCGCTTCTTTTTTTATTCTATCTTGAATGTGCAATCCTGCTTGCCGCTGCAGCTGCTATTGCAGCTATTAAATCATCCAGGAATGTGTGGCAGGCTTCGCCTTTTTTTGTATCCAGCTCCTTGATTATACCGATTTTCTCCTTATCAAGGTATCCAAAATTAGTAAGACCGATTGTTCCATAAACATTTACAATGGACAGCGGAAGTATCTCATCGATTCCATATAATCCTTCATCTGCTGCAACTATGCTTTGAAGTGGCTCAGGCAGTAGTTTTTGTTCAGTCAGTTCGTCAATAGCTATTCCAGTCATTATTGCGTGAATAATTTCCCTCTTACTAAGTACAGCATCAATGTTTTCCATGCATATCTCAATTGTGAGGTCCTCATAATATTCTTTTTGAAGGTCCAGAACGATTTCAGCTATCTGCTCCAGCTGGACACCTCTTCTGTTGATCATCTCGATTGTCATTTGTTTTAACTCATTCATATCATATTTGTGACTATATTTGTCTTTTCCTTTTGCCATGTTTTTACCTCCTTTGGATTTACTCTATATTGTTACCCTAACTGCATGGTTTGAAAGCATGTATAGCTTTTCTCGACTGTGTTTATCTTTTGATAATGTCACCTTATAATTATCTTTTGATTATGTCACAATAATCTTATGAAAAAAGAGGTGCAATACTTATTGAATGACAAACAGATTAACAGATATCGAGTATTGTCAAATGTAATCGAAGGCAATCTTACACCTTGTGATGCTGCTAAAACTCTAAATCTGAGTGAACGTCAAATATTCCGCTTAATTAAAGGAGTGAACAATGAAGGCGTGACTTCCCTCATTCACAAGAATTCTAACAACAAACCTTCTCATACTTTTGATGCTGATTTCAAACAAAACATTTTAGACTTAAGACGTTCTGATAACTACAAAGATTCTAATTTCACACATTTTCGAGAGCTTTTGGAAGAACGGGAAGATATATCTATCAGCTATAATGC
>NZ_JBMEMN010000010.1:0-71095 GCF_049310905.1 Gudongella sp. DL1XJH-153 | reverse complement strand
GATTGAACTTCAATATTATCCTCTAAGTAGTAGCTATTCATTGTAGTTCTTCTTTTCATAAGCTACTTTACACTATCATATTCAGTAATCCCAATACCCCTGTAACTATATTCTCAATTGCATCTCTGGCAGGACCATCCTTGTCTGCTAGTGTCATCCCCTTGTTTAAAAGGCTGACAGCATCTTTTTCAAATGGAATTTTTCCAAGGATTGGAATGTCCCTGTCTTTGCAGTAATTCTCAATTTTTTCGGTATTCTCTTTGTGTAGATTGTACTTGTTAATGCAGACAGCTATCTTAGCAGGAAAACCCCTTGATGTTTCAATAATTCTTTCCATATCACTGAAACCTGAAATGGTAGGTTCTGTTACAAGTACAACAAGGTCAACTCCACTTATGGAAGCAATTACAGGACAGCCTATCCCTGGTGAGCCATCGATAATGGCTACGGGAACCTTATCACTCCAGCTCATAAGTGATTTTTTAACCTCAGTGACAAGAAGACCAGAGTTTCCACTGCCCATACAAAGCTCTGCAGTTGAAAAAATATGATCATTCTCATACAGACTCAATTTTCCAGTAACCCGTGGCACCATTTCAATGGCATCTGCAGGGCACACTAATTGACATACAGCACAACCTTCACATGCAAATCTGTCAACAGTATAGATATCAGTTAATTCTATTGCATCAAATCTACATTTCTGTCTACACAAGTCACATGATATGCATTTTTCACTATCAATTTCAGCTACGGGCAATCCATAGAAGTCTGACTTGACTGGATCAAGATTTTCATTGATCGCCAGATGTAAGTTTGGTGCATCAACGTCACAATCAGCATATGCCTTAGCTCCTGTAAGCTTAATCATGGAACTGGAAAGAGTTGTTTTTCCTGTCCCACCTTTACCGCTAAGTACCAGAACTTGCTTCATTTGACCACCTCCTGCTTTATCTTTAGGAGTAGGCCAGAAAACATCTCCCTGAATTCTTCATCTTTTTCCACTGCAAGCTTTCCCTCTGCATTGTACATCCCCAATTCACTACTCCATGGTATTTCCAAAAGAATTGGTAGATTGTGCTCTTTGGAATACTGCTCTGAAGGGTTCTCTTCACCTATGGTTTTGTTTAGCACAATTCCAATTGGTTTGTTGAACAATTCGACCAGCTCATGAACCATTCTGAGATTGTGTGAACCAAAGATTGATGGTTCAGTTACTATTACACAATAATCAGCATCTTTAATTGAGTCCATTACCACGCAAGAGCTACCAGGTGGGCAATCAATAACAACAAAATCATCTGGTGTTACACAATTGAGAAGCTCACCTATGATTGCAGTTCCAGATTCTTCACCGGTATTTAGAATCCCGGTATATAATGTGGTATCTCTGTAAGTGCGTTTTTGTATTTCGCCAATTTTTCTGGGGATTTCACTTATTGCATTTTGTGGACAGATTATTTCACAACCTCCACATGAGTGGCATATCTTATCAAATACAAGCACCTTGTCATTGGCATATGCCAATGCATTGAATTGACAAAAATCTACACATTTTTTACAACCATCACAAAGACTGTTATCAATAACTGGTATGGGAAGAGCAACAGGAGTGGTCAAAAGGACCGGACCTTCAAGGAATAGATGGCCATTTGGTTCCTCTACATCACAGTCCAGATATACTGAATTCTCAATTACTCTGGAAAGATTTGTAGAAACAAAGGTTTTTCCTGTGCCTCCCTTACCGCTCAATACAGCAATTTTCATTTTTAATGTTTGTGGTAGCCTTCATGAACATTCATCAACTGTCCCAGCTTGCCATCTTTCAGCATGAGTATATTGTCCATAAGGCTACCTTCCTTGGATTGATAGAGCTTGGTATTTGAAGCCTGTAGAACCTGGGCGGCATTTTCACCTAATTGGGGTGAAATGACGATATCAGTATTCTGGTCGACCAAGAGCTGTGCAGCCTTGACGCCTGCTCCACCTTGTGCTGTAGCAGCTGTATTCAGGATAAAAATCCCTGATTCTTTCTTATCGTCATAGACAAAATAATATGGTGCTCTCCCAAATGAGCCACTTACTGGTCCATTCATGTCTTCTTTATCTGCTGGTATACCTATTATCATCCAATAACCCCCTATTCGCTATCCATTTTTGAAAGAGTTTTCTTGATAGCATCAAGCTGTTCTTCAAGATAAGCTTTTTCATCTTCCAAAAGTTCTTTTTCTGAAAGATCGGGTACATCGTAGTAAACTGGTCCAAATCCTGGACCTCTGCGTAAACCCATTCCTCTGCCATAGCCCATTCCTCTACCTGCTCCTCTGGCCACACCTCTTCCATAACCCATTGCTCCAAATGCTCTTTGAGCGCAATATCCAAATCCTCTACCTGTAAATGGTCCACCGCCCATTGGGCCTGTCATATCATATCTAGGCATAATAAATCCTCCTTCTTTTGTAATTGATAATGATTATCCTTCTACCTTAATTATACTCCTTAAAGAACATATGTCAATTATAATAACAAAACATTATCCTTAGCGAATAGTGTTGGAATATCCCCAGTAATGTAGTATACTGTAATTGACAAAATATGAGACGAAATAATCCTCCATAGTAAACCTCTTTGGAGGGTTATTGTTTTATTTATGACTGAAGGGGTGAAATAATGAAGACAATGATTGTTGGAGCTGGCAAGCTTGGTGCGAAATTGGCAGAGTTTTTTGTGGCAGAGAATATTGATGTGACCGTAATGGACAGCAATACAAAAGTTCTTGAGAGATTGAATGAACACCTTGATGTGCTGACTGTTGTTGCAAATGGAATAGATATAAGAATGATGAGAGAACTTGGAATCGAAGAATATGACCTGCTTGTTGGGACTACTGAAAACGATGAAACAAATACCTTGATATGTACTCTTGCAAAGAAACTTGGATGCAAGCAGACCATAGCGAGAATTAGAAATCCTGAGTACATGCAACAAATTGACTTTATCAAGGCTGAGTTGGGAATTGACCATATTGTAAATCCGGATTTGGCAACAGCAATTGCAATGGAGAAGTACCTTTTGAAGAGCTATAGTTTTTACACTGATGAGTTTGCCAGCGGAAAGGTTCAGATGGTGGATTTCAATGTAAATGACAATGATAAATTTGTTGGGATGAGAATAATGGATTTAGAGGGACTGGAATCTCTCCTAATCACTGCAATATCAAGGGATGGATCCCTGATTATTCCGAATGGTTCAACTGAAATCATTAGAGGGGATATAATCCATGTAATCGGGCAGTCCAAAGAGGTTGAAAATATCAGTAAAAGACTTGGTGAGGACTTTAAAACCAAAATGATTAGGTCTGCCATGATCCTAGGTGGTGGAAATGTTGGATACTATCTTGCACAAAGGCTGGAAAGAAATAAGATTCAGGTAACCCTTGTAGAAGAGGACAAAAAGAGATGTCAGGAACTGTCAGAGCTTCTAGACAATGTTTTGATAATCCATGGAGATGGTACTGACATTCATCTTTTGGAGGAGGAAAATCTTTCCGGGATGGATGCTTTTGTTGGAGTCACTGGATTTGATGAGGCAAACCTTCTTATGGCTCTTATGGCAAAACAGTCAGGTGTCAGAAAGACAGTAGCCAAGATCAGCAGATCAAATTACATTAAGATTATTGATAGGTTAAAAATCGATGCAGCAATAAATCCCGTATATATAACTGCAAGCAGCATTCTAAAATACATCAGAGGCGGTAAAGTTGTATCCGTATCCTTGCTCTTGGGAGGTAATGCTGAAGTGACAGAGATAATTATTGACAAGGATCTTCCTTGTATAGGCAAAAAGCTTATGGACCTCTCCTTGCCAAAAGGAATAATAATCGGTGCCGTAGTAAGAGACAACGATGTAATTATTCCAAAAGGGGATACTGAGCTTAAGGCCAATGACAGAATTGTGGTATTCTGTCTATCTGAAAATCTTTCAGGCTTGAAGATGTTTTTCAAACCGAAAAAGGGAGGTCTGTTAGGTGAATTATGGAATCGTAACAAGAGTGCTGGGAAGCCTGCTGATAGTTGAAGCAGTTCTTATGCTGCCGTCATATTTGATTGCAGTTTCAAGTCAGGGACCAGATAGAATGCCTTTTTTAATAACAATACTATTAACTGCAATAATAGGCGGTTTGATGACAAGAAGAAAAACAGGTCAGTCTTCAATAGGTGCAAAGGAAGGCTTGGCGATTGTGGCCTTAGGATGGCTTTTTGCTTCCATAATGGGTGCTCTGCCACTACATTTGACTGGAGTTACAAACAACTATATAGATGCATTCTTTGAAATAGTTTCAGGGTTCACAACAACGGGAGCTACAATATTAAAAGAAATTGAGGGACTGCCTCAGGGAATTCTTTTCTGGAGATCATTTACACACTGGATTGGAGGAATGGGAATACTTGTATTTACATTGGCTCTTATGCCGGCTTTGGGAATTGGAGGATTCCAGATCTTTAAAGCTGAATCACCGGGGCCCATGGCTGGGAAAATCGCGCCAAGATTGAGGGATACCGCCAAGATATTGTACATAACCTATGTAACAATTACCCTGGCTGAGGTGTTGCTACTATCTATCGGTGGAATGGGAGTATACGAATCATTTATTCACACGTTTGGAACTGTTGGAACTGGAGGATTCTCCAACAGGAATGGAAGTATTGCTGATTTTGACAGCACATATATCCACATGGTAATAGCATTCTTCATGGTGGCTTCCGGAGTAAACTTCTCCTTGTATTATTCATTTTTTAGAGGAAAGTCAACAGATCTTTTTAAGGATGAGGAATTTAGACTCTACATCAAAATCATAGTCATTGCAACACTTGCAATAGCGATTGACCTTTGGGTGGTTAGCTATCACAATGTTGGATTTTCATTGAGAGATTCATTTTTTCAAGTTGCATCCATCATTACAACTACTGGATATTCCACTGCAGATTTTGACCTCTGGCCAACTTTCTCCAAGGGGATCCTTCTGATACTTATGTTTGTTGGAGCGAGTGCAGGTTCAACTGGTGGAGGGATGAAGATTATTAGGATTCTTGTTATGATGAAGCTGGTTAAGCGTGAAGTAGGAAAGCTCTATCATCCAAGGGCAGTAATACCTATAAAGATTAACAACAAGGTAATTCCTAGTGAGACAGTGGCTAGAATCAACAGCTTTCTGGCGCTATATTTATTGCTATTTCTGTTTTCAACCCTTTTGGTATCATTGGAGCAGGTGGACCTTTTGACAGCAGGAAGTGCCGTTGCGGCAACCTTGGGTAATATTGGGCCAGGACTGGAATTGGTTGGACCAGTTCAAAACTATGCATTTTTCTCATGGCCAACAAAGTTGTTGCTTTCATTTTTAATGCTGCTGGGAAGATTGGAGCTATTTACCATAATTGCGCTTATTGCGCCTAAAAACTGGAGAATAGACGTATAATCGAACAAACGTTTGATTATACGTCAGTATTATGATATAATTACCTCAAGAAAATCAATTCTTGGGGTGTTTTTTATGGATACCATTGCAAAACTAAAGATACTATCAGATGCAGCCAAATACGATGTTTCATGTTCTTCTAGCGGAAGCACCAGGTCCAATAAAAAAGGTGGACTTGGCAACGCAAGCGAGGCGGGAATATGTCACTCATGGACAGACGATGGAAGATGCATCTCTCTTCTAAAAATCCTTATGTCCAATTCCTGTATCTACGATTGCGTCTATTGTGTTAGCAGGATATCCAATGACCTTCCAAGAGCAACATTTACACCTGATGAAATTATCGATATAACGATAAACTTTTACAAGCGAAACTACATAGAAGGACTTTTCCTAAGTTCTGCAGTGATAAAGTCTCCAAACCATACAATGGAAAAATTTCTTGAGATTGTAAGGCGATTGAGGGAAGAAGAGAATTTCAATGGATACATTCACTTAAAAGCAATACCGGGAGCAGACAGGGAAGTATTGGACAAGGTAGCAGTATATGTTGATAGACTCAGTGTTAACATTGAACTTCCAACTGATGATGGTTTGAAAATGCTGGCCCCTCAGAAAAAGCAAAAAGACATTCTTCTTCCCATGACACAGATAAACGAGGGTATTACCAGGTATCGTGAAGAGAAAAGAGTATTCAGACATGCACCAAAATACGTTCCGGCTGGTCAGACAACCCAACTTATTGTAGGGGCTACAAGGGATTCTGACTATAGGATCCTGGATCTGTCTGAGAATCTGTACAAGGGTTATGGATTGAAGCGAGTCTACTATTCTGCCTTTGTGCCTGTATCAACAAACCCTCTGCTGCCTCAAATCAAGACTCCTCCACTCTTAAGAGAAAACAGGCTTTATCAGGCGGATTGGTTGCTAAGATTCTACGGATTTGAAGCGAAGGAACTTTTAAGTGAAGACAAGCCGGACTTTGATCTTTTACTTGACCCTAAATGCGACTGGGCTTTGCGAAATATGCACATATTTCCTTTGGAAATCAACAAGGTGGATTATGGGCTGCTTCTTAGAGTACCAGGAATCGGAGTAAAATCTGCCAGGAAAATAATTAGCAGCAGAAGATTTGCGAAGATTCGTTATGAAGACTTAAAGAAAATGGGGGTTGCTCTTAAAAGAGCAAAATACTTCATTACAATCGATGGAAAGCATTTTGGGATATCATCAATGGATGAGATTAGGATCAGGAGTTCCATAATCGGAAACAGTCCGGTGGGAATTGAGCAGCTGTCAATATTTGATGTGATGGGAGGTGGCGACAGTGGAATCAAAACTAGCCTACCTGTATGATGGATCCTTTGAAGGTCTTCTCACAGCAGTTTATCATGCATATTACGACGAGGATGACCCGGTGGCCATTCTTCCCGACTGGGAGGAAGGGTCAAATTTTTTATTCACATATAAAAAGATTTATACAGCTTCTGATAAATGGGAAAAAGTTTATGATGCAGTTGAGAGTAAGATTTCCCACGCAGCTCTTAAGAGAATATTCAACGTTTATCTTTCAGAATATGAGGATAGTGGTATAATTATCTTAAGATACTTAAAAAGTGGATTTAAAATCGGTGCAAAAATTGACGATTATCAGACAAATCCTGATGTAAGAGACCTAGAGGAGCTTTATCACAAGGTAAGGATTGAAGTCCACAGATTCTTAGGTCTTGCAAGATTTAAACAGCTTCAGAATGGCATATTTTATTGTCAGATTGAGCCCGACCACAATATCATAGCTCTTATGGCACCACATTTTGTTTCAAGGATTCCGTCAGAGAGGTGGATTATTCACGACATAAGCAGAGGTACAGCTGTGTTTTACGATACCAGAGAATGGACAATAAGACAAATTGAGAAGCCTGCGGGAATTGTTCTGAACGAGGACGAGGAAAGCTACCAGGATATGTGGAGAGAGTACTACAAGAGTGCAACTATAAAAAGCAGAAGAAATATCAGGCAAAAAAAGTCATATATGCCTGTGAGATACTGGAAGAATCTTATTGAGAAAGGAGACTAGATTATGGATTTAACAAGACCTGCATGGCTGGAGATTGATCTAGATAATCTTGAGTTCAATTACATGGAAATTAGAAAGCTTGTAAGGGACAGTGCAGATATAATGGCAGTCGTTAAAGCGGATGCCTATGGACTTGGAGCTGCGGCAATTGTAAGGGAGCTTTTGGATCTTGGAGTTAAAAGGTTTGGTGTGGCACATCTGTCCGAAGCAATCCACATAAAGAATCACTCACCTCACGCGCAGGTTCTGGTAATGGGCTATACACCCGAATACCTTGCTGAAACTGCAATAGAAAAGGGTGTAAGACTGACGGTTTATCTAGAGGAGCAGGCTGATTACTTTGCAAAAGTATCAAAAGAAATGGACAAGGATGCAGTGATTCATGTAAAAATTGAAACTGGAATGAACAGATTGGGTTTTAATCCTGATGAAACATCCTTGGAGATTATCGAAAGAATCAGCAAGATGGACAATCTAATTATTGAGGGTATGTTTACACATTTCCCTGTAGCTGATGATGACCATGATTACACGAGAGAATCAATGAAGAAGTTCAGGGCATTCTGCAAAATGCTATATGAGAAGGATATAAACATACCACTAAAGCACGTAAGCAACAGTGCTGCCATTATGAACTTCCCAAACTTTGGGCTCGATATGGTAAGAGCTGGAATAATACTCTATGGAATATATCCATATCCTGATGCAAAAAGGGAAACGCTGCCACTTAAGCCTTGCATAAGTCTAAAAGCCCAGGTATCACATGTCAAGTATCTTCAAAAGGGAGAAAAAGTAAGCTATGGGCTTACCTACGAAGCGGAGTCTGAAATCCAGGTTGCAACGATTCCTGTGGGATATGCAGATGGTTGGAGCAGAGAGCTTAGCAATAAGGGGCATGTACTTGTACAGGGTAAAAGGGTGCCCATAATAGGAAAAATCTGCATGGATCAGATGATGATAGATGTGACTGGACTTGAAGTAGAACGAGGAGATGAGGTAGTCTTGATGGGAGTACAGGCTGGTTCTGAAATAACCATAGAAGATGTTGCTCAAGAGATTGGCCAGATACCGGCATCGGTTCTGTGCATGCTTACGAAAAGACTCCCCAGAGTATATGTAAAGGAAAGAAGAGTTCCTGAAGTTGTGGACTATCTACTCCAAATATGAGAGGTGCCTTATGAAAAAAATATTTGAAAATAACTGGCAGGAGCTGCTTCAGGAGGAAATGGAGCAATCATACTACAAAACCCTTAGGGAGTTCCTTATAGATGAATACAAAAATGAGACTATTTATCCTGACAAAAACAGCATCTTCAATGCACTTCACTATACTGATTATCACGATGTAAAAGCTGTTGTGATTGGGCAGGATCCCTATCATGGTCCTGGACAGGCACATGGGCTATGCTTCAGTGTAAAGCCTGGTATAGCTCCACCTCCTTCACTTGTAAACATCTACAAGGAATTGAGGAATGATCTGGGCTATGAAATACCCAATCATGGATATCTTGTAAAATGGTCCAGGGAAGGGGTGCTTATGATAAATACAGTGCTTACAGTTCGGGCCGGACAGGCAAATTCCCATAGAAAAAAGGGCTGGGAGATATTCACGGACAGAATAATCCAGCTACTTAATGAGAGGGAAAAGCCCATGGTGTTTATTCTGTGGGGAAGCCAGGCAATTGCCAAGGAAGGAATGATTGATCAGAACAGGCACCACATAATCAAGTCCCCCCATCCCAGCCCATTGGCAGCATATAGAGGATTTTTCGACTCAAAACCATTTTCAAGGACAAATGAATTTCTCCAATCAAATGGCATGGAGCCAATTGACTGGAGAATTGAAAGCATATAACAGTTCAGCAAAGCCCCCACCTGGAATGACCAGGTGGGGCTTTTGTTAGATTAGTCCTTTTCTTATAAATTCCTTAATTTTTGGCATTGCGCCAGATCCAAATATCTCAGTGGGGCTTCCGCTGTCTATTATTTGTCCCTCATTCATAAATGCAATCCGGTTGCAGAGCCTTTTGGCCTGCTGTATATTGTGGGTTACCATCAGTATAGTTGGCTTCTCTTTCTTGTAGTAATCAAGGATTCTTTCCTCCAGCAGCATTATGGATTCAGGGTCAATGTTTGAGGTTGGTTCATCCAGAATAAGAATCCTGGGCTTGAATACAAGAGCCCTGGCAAGAGCAACCTTCTGGGCTTCCCCGCCGGAAAGGGTCCAAGCCTTCTGATTACGGATGGAGTGAATATTAAAGGATTCTATCAGTTCATTCACCCTTGTTGAGATATCCTGTTCCGATATGCCTCTGATCCGCAAGGGGTATGCTATGTTTTCGTATACACTTGATCTTATAAGGTATGGCCTCTGAAATACAAGAGTCATCATTTTTTTTATTGAATCATTATACTTATCGCCTTGATAGAGAACATTTCCTGAGCAAGGAACCAGAAGTCCCGCTACTATCCTGACCAGAGTTGTCTTACCGGAACCGTTTGGACCAAGGATGCCCCATAGGCAACCCTCCTGAAATTCCATTTCTGATATGTCCAAAACCGCCTTGTCATTATATTTTTTTGTCAGTGAATCGACTGTAATATTCATATCAACGCTCCTGCTGCCAATGATATAGCAGTGAGTTTATAAGAAATGATATCAGCAATAGTACAATACCCGTTGCAATGGCAAGGGAGTATTCCCCCATGTTTCTTAGCATTGCAATTGTGGTTGTCATGATTCTGGTATGTCCTTTGATGTTTCCACCCACCACCATTACTGCACCTACCTCAGACATAGCCCTACCGTATCCTGTAACTACAGCTGAGAGTATATTTATCCTCAATTCCTTGATAAGAAGCCAAACTGTCTGTGTTGGGCTTGCTCCCATGGTTCTTGCAAGGTCCTGAATATCTGGGCCCCTGTCCTTTGTTCCATTGAACACCACACCTGTGATAATGGGTGTTACTAGAACAAACTGGGCAATAATCATGGCCGTTGCAGTGAAGTTAAGTCTGAATTCCCCCAATGGACCATTTCTAAGGAACAGCAGAAAAAGAACCAGTCCTATTACAACAGGTGGCATGCTCATTAGGGTATAGATTATCCTTACCAGAATTCTCTTTCCTGGAAATTCCTTGATTCCCAACCAGGTACCAAATGGAATGGCAACAATGGCAGCAAGAAATGTGGCTGTAAGGGATACAATCATTGACAACCTTACTATTTCAAAAAATTCCGGGTCAAGATTGATAATAAGCTGAAAGGCATCTCTGAATCCACTGACAAAATTATCCATGGAAAACTCCTTAATACTGCCCCTTTCGGGGCAGTAAGATTTTGACTCATAAGGTTAAGTTGAGTATCTACATTTCTGGTCTAAACTATTTGGCGTTTGGAAAGAACAAAGGCTCCCCATATTCCTCAACACCAAACTCCGCAATCAGTTCCTGAGTTTCAGGTGCCAATATCCAATCCACAAATCTCTGTGCGGCGGGATTGTTTATGTGATCTCCCTTTTCAGGATTAACCGCCATTACTCCGTACTGGTTGAAAAGAATCTCGTCTCCCTCAAGAAGTATCTCAAGGTCTACATTCTCCTGCATTGAAAGGTAAGTAGCCCTGTCAGTCATGGTATATGCTTCCATTTCATTTGCCATAAGGATAACATCGCCCATCCCCTGACCAGCTTCTATATACCAATCACCTGAAGGTGTCCCAACCCCAGAAGTTTCCCAAAGTGATAGTTCCTTGATGTTTGTTCCGGAATTGTCGCCCCTTGACACAAATGGAGCCTGGCTTTCTGCAATCAACACATAACCTGCGTTTACATCAGCTGACGCATTTTCCTTAAGGCCTGCGGGGTCTGAAGGAGGACCAACTATTATAAAGTCATTGTACATTACATCGAATCTCTCAAGTGTATCACCATTGGTTACAAGCTCTTCCTCCTGAGCCTTGGCATGTGCAAGAATTACATCTGCCTCACCATCGACACCCATCTGGAGTGCTGCACCAGTTCCTACTGCGACAACCTTGGTATCAATACCAAATAGCTCATTGAATGTTGGCAGGATGAAATCTAGCAATCCGCTGTTTTCTGTACTTGTTGTGGTCGCAAGGATAAGCTCGGTGTTTGTGAGCTCCTCGTAATCGTCAGACACATCAGGTTCTTCTGCTGGTTCCTCCGCTGGATCTTCAACTGGCGCTGGCTCCTCAGCTGGAGTGGGCTCTGAGTTGCTGCTGCAGGCTGTAACCAATGGTAATGCAAGAATAATAAGTAAAATCAATAGGTTCAATTTGTTGAATTTCACATGATCATCTCCTTAATTTTAGCTTGTTTTCATGATTTTGAAAAGACAAAAACCTCAAATTTCTTAATTATCACCTCCGACAAAAAAACTCCTATTTTTAATAAAAGGAGCTGTGTCAAAATATGGCAATAATCTATAATGCCAAACACTCTCCTTTCCACAATGGGAGGCAATACGGTTTCCCATATTACCCTGCCGGACCTTGCTTCATGGCATCTAATACACTTTAGAAACAAGGTCTCGGAGCAGGCTAAATACTTGTTTATTTACCTGTAATTATAATTAATCTATATCGATATGTCAATGAAAGCATAACGAATAGTATTAGTTTTCAAATATTGTATGAGGTTAACTCCAGGTGATACTATTGATTTTAATATCTAAATGGCATAAAATCGAATAAAGGATAGGTTTGGGGTGAGAATAATGAACAAAAATAAATGGGATGGATTTCAGCTATATATACAGCTTAAGAACAAGAAGCAAATTTCCACGGACAAGCTATTTTCACTGCTTGAAAATATTGAAAAGGAGGGGTCAATATCCAAGGCTGCGTCGGACATGAAGATTTCCTACCGTTATGCCTGGGGACTAATAAAGGATACTGAAGAGCTTTTGGGTATTAAGCTTCTTGATAAAAAGGTAGGAGGTTCAGAGGGTGGAGGAGCAACTCTGACAAAGGAAGGCAGGGAAATGTTGAACCACTATCAGGCTATCAGAGATTCTGTTGATATTCAACTGACAGCACTTATCCAAAACAAGGTTGAAGAGGTTGGCAAGGGACAGGAAGTTGAGGGTGGAGATTCCCTTAAGTACCTATTGATGGCAAGTTCAATGGAACCAATTGATACAGGATTATTGGATGTGCTTGAAAAGGAATATTTCATGAAGATGGGAACCTTGGTAAGGCACATTGCCGTTGGTAGTGGCAAGGCCCTTCAAATAGGAAGATCCGGTGATGTGGATATTGTTTTCGTCCATAGCCCCGATGAGGAAAAGGACTTTATGACTCAAGGCTTTGGAGGCTATAGAAGGGATATCATGGCGAACAGGTACTATCTGGTTGGCCCGGAATCTGATCCAGCAGGACTCAGGCACATTAAGGTTGATGCTGGAATTCAAGTTTTCTTCAGACAGATTTCCTTGACGGACTCTTTTTTCATAAGCCGTGGAGACAATTCGGGAACCCATAAGAAAGAGCTTGAGCTATGGCATGAGGCAGGGATACCTACTGAAGAAAGGAACACAATTGTAGGTGGGAGAATAGCAAGCAATATGGAATGCCTTGATATTGCTTTTGAGAAGTCCGGATACACCCTTGTGGATTCCACAAGCTACAAGCTATCGGAACACAATGATAGTTTAAGGGTTTATGCAGGGAACAAGGACGAACTTGATTCAAAGCTTGATAACATATTTTCAGCAATAGCTGTCAGAAGACATTCACAGGATTTAGGCAAATACCGGGAAGCAATAGAATTCATAGACTGGATGTGTGGTTTTGACGGCAGAAGAATAATCGAAGGGTACCCTAACAAGGAAGGTCTGGAGCCATACTTTCATTTGATTGATTAAGAAGGACCTTGGAATCAAAAAAGTCCAAGATCCTTCTTAAAATATTGATTGATAAAGGTTAATAAGGATGGTTCTTAGTCATCTAGACCAATCATTACATTTGATGCCTTAACCACGGCAACAACTTCCTGGCCAACCTTCAGGCCAAGGGATTTGATGGAGTCCATGGTTATGGAGGATGTTACAATATTTCCTCCACTGATATCAACAGTTACGATTCCAGTCACAACACCTTCCTTGATATCTGTAATGGTTCCTTTAAATTGGTTTTTAGCACTTAATTTCATATAATCCCTCCTACATATTTTACTGGTTATATACCCTGATGCATAACGAGTATTCAATCATATGGAATTTTGATATAACAGCCTGTAGAAGACTGCCACAAAGACAGAGGATATGAAATTTACAGCAATAACAGGAATCATTGCATTCTTCCATGAATGGCTTGGGCATTTACGACAATGCTTTTGGCATACAGTATGCAGATAAGATTCAAGGGATGAAACACTGATTGACAATGGTATATAATGATAATAGAAATAAGTTTAGTTGACTTGAGGAGGAAAGAAATGAAGTTCTTAAATGTTAAGAAGGAAAATATATATATTGATGGGATCCCAGTCATAGTACTCAAGCCAGAATTGGAAATGGATAATTATCCAACTGTGGTATTCTACCATGGGTGGAGCTCAAAAAAAGAATACCAGGAATTCCGAGGGAGCATACTTGCAGGACTTGGCTATCAGGTCATCATTCCAGATGCAATCCATCATGGAGAAAGAGGAACTCTTGATTATGATGAATCAGAGAATTCCGGTTTCTTCTGGGAAGTGGTGTTGAACAATCTTAAGGAATGGAGGCAGATAAGAAATTATGCGACGGAGGAGCTTGATGCAGATCCTGAAAGAATTGCTGTAACAGGTCACTCCATGGGAGGATTTACAGCAGCTGGAATTTTCGCTGAGAACCCGGAGATAAGAACAAGTGTAATATTGAATGGGTCATTCAACTGGTTGGGGAGCAACGAGGAATTTAAAAGAAGGCTTAATGTTCATATGACAAAGGAATTCAAGAATCTTGAGCAGGAAGTACAGAGCAAAAACCCGGCAGGGAAAATTGACTTCCTGGTGGATCGACCAATCCTGATACTTCATGGAGAAGCGGATTCCATGGTTGAAATTACTCCTCAGAGGGATTTTTATGAAAAGCTTAAACACTTATATAAAGTAGATGAAAATATTAAGATGATTTCCTACAAGAATCTGGATCACTTTGTTACAACCAATATGCTGGAGGAAATGGGGAAATGGTTCAGTGAAAAGTTGATGGAGGTATAAGATGAAAAAACCGGTTATTGGCATTACATGTATTCAGGCAAATATTAAGGGTAAAATGGTAAACACCTTAAATGATTTTTACTTCCAGGCAGTAGTTAGAGCCGGAGGAGTCCCACTGATAATACCTTCAGTAACAGATGAAGATACAATAGCTGAGTTTGCTAAAAATCTCGATGGTGTTATTTTCACAGGTGGGCATGACATTTGGCCACTTCGATTTGGTGAAGAGCCAATAAAGCAGGTTGTTGAAATCACCCATGAAAGAGATGATATGGAGATGAAACTATTCCAAAAAGCATACGAGTCAGGCCTTCCAATACTTGGAATCTGTAGAGGAATTCAGCTTGTAAATATTGCACTGGGAGGAACCTTGTACCAGGATATCTATAGCCAGGTATTAAATGTAGGAGGACACTCTTTCGATTACGATCCGACAGGAGTCTACCATTCAATTGAAATTGTTGACGGTACGATAATGAAGGAAATATACAAAGAAGAAATGATCCAAGTTAATTCATTGCACCACCAGGCAATTAAGAATCTGGGTAAAGATCTACGGATAACATCAAAAGCTCATGATGGGATAATTGAATCAATCGAATCAACTAATGATAGGTTTGTTCTTGCCGTTCAGTACCACCCAGAAGCAATTGCAGAAAAACATCCAGTACATCAGGAAATCTTCAACTACTTTATTGAAAAGTGTAAAAAACATTAGGGACGTTTTATTATTTGGAAATTTAGCTAAAAGCTAAAACTAGATCGAGGGTCAATATAAAGGACAGTTTTAGTAAAAAGCTGTCTTTTGTTTTGCGGAAATACTGTATTTGTGGTTATTATTCAACAAGTGCAAAAAACACAAAGAACTATACTTAGCGTTTCTATAAAAACAATAAACCGTCTCAAGTGCTTTGCTAGTTCTTTAAAAGAAGAGAATTATATTAGCAGTTTAGGGTAAAATAGTGTTGATTGGTTAAATATGTTTTTTGAAGAATTCCAAGCAAGTCAAAAAAGAGGTGTTATAGATGATTCAATGGATTAGTCAATATGGACCTGTACAACAAGCATTGATAGCAACATTATTCACATGGGGCGTCACTGCACTGGGTGCAGGTCTCGTATTTTTTTTCAAAACCATTAATAAGACAGTACTAAACGGAATGTTGGGTTTTGCTGCAGGAGTTATGATTGCAGCAAGCTTCTGGTCTTTGCTTGCGCCTGGAATTGAGTTGGCTGAAGAATTAGGGCAAGTACCATATATTACTGCAGCAAGCGGATTTTTATTGGGTGGCGGATTTCTTTATATGGTTGATAAATTATTACCACATCTACACTTGGGACTTGACACTCCTGATGCAGAAGGGATCAAGACAAATTGGCAAAGAAGTGTCCTGCTTGTTATGGCGATTACGCTACATAACATACCAGAAGGTCTTGCAGTCGGCGTTGCTTTTGGTGCTGTTGCCGCAGGCGTAGGTACTTCTGCAACACTAGCCGGAGCGGTTGCATTGGCAATAGGAATTGGGTTGCAAAACTTTCCAGAGGGAGCAGCTGTATCCATACCATTAAGACGAGAAGGATTCAGTAGAACAAAGGCTTTCCTGTATGGACAATCGTCTGGAATAGTAGAACCAATTGCCGGTGTCCTGGGAGCTTATGCCGTTATAAAAATACAGCCAATATTGCCATATGCACTTGCTTTTGCAGCAGGAGCAATGATCTATGTTGTAGTTGAGGAGCTTATTCCCGAAGCGCAAAGAGAAGAAGGCGGTTCAAAGACTGATATTGCATCGATAGGTGCAATGCTCGGTTTTACAGTAATGATGATACTTGATGTGGCTTTGGGATAACTTGAAAGGGAGCTGATGAGGATGTTGGATTTCTTGGAAGATTTGGGGGAATTCTTGGGTTATATCATTATTTTCTTTTATAGCCTGACTGTTTTAAACTATGTTGTTAAGTTCATCAATAAAAAATTCAAGACACAGATTAGAAAGAATAAATCATTTGCAGACAGCTACCAAAAAATGATGCGCTTTGTAGTGAAGAACCATCGTTATTTCGGATTTTTAGCTGTATTCTTCCTGCTACTCCATTTTTCGGTTCAATATCTCACTCATGGCCTGAGTTTCACAGGACTCGCTGCAGCATCACTAATGATACTACAGGTTATCCTTGGCATATATGGCCAAAAAAAGAAGAAAAGGGGAAAGCTTTGGCTGACAATCCATCGTTCGGTTGCCGTTATGCTACTCATAACAATTGCCATTCATATCGAATAGCAACAATCCGGGACGCCAGGGACGGTCCTTTTTGTCCCAAAGCAACTAAACAAGTTCCTTAAGGACATACATCACAAGAATAATATTTATAATGGCAATAATGGGCAGCCCCAATAGAAAGGCGGCTTTTTTTGTTTTGTGTTTGAATAGGTGCATTCCAATAACAGCACCCAATCCACCACCAATTATGGCTGATAGAAACAGTGTTTTTTCAGAGACTCTTCTTTTCCCGTTTTTAGCTAGAGATTTATCTCTCTTGAATATTAAAATAGCTACGATATTTATGAAGATCATATAGGATAAAATAATGTGTATATAATATTGATTTAGCAAATGAATCAACTCCTTTATCTATAATGAAACTATATCTCAAGCGCTGAAATCACTTGAATCATGGAGAAATGGCAAAATTCAGATATCATTGACAATCCTTTCCTAATATTATACGCTAAAAGGGTATATAATTTTCATAAATCTAAAGAAAAAATCCATTTAATATTACATAATCAAGAGGAGGATAATAATGGAGTTCAAGTTTGATAAAGAAGAAAACAAGGAGCAGATAGTAGCCTTTATGAGATTTCTTGATTCCAAGAAAAACACACCAGGCCCACTGATGCCTTCATTACAGCATGCCCAGGAAGTCTTTGGATATCTACCCAAGGAAGTGCTGGAGATAATTTCAAAAGAGTTGTCCATCCCAATGGCAGAAATTTACGGAGTAGCAACTTTCTATTCCCAGTTTTCCTTTGTGCCTACAGGCAAGAATAAAATAAGTGTTTGCATGGGAACAGCCTGCTATGTTAAGGGTGCCCAGAGTATTCTTGAGGAAATTGAGTCACAGCTTGGAATAGAATCAGGAGAAACCACTGTCGATGAGGTATTCTCTATAGCAGCTGCCAGATGCGTTGGTGACTGCAGCATAGCACCTGTAATTCTAGTCAATGAAGATGTGTATGCAAAGGTCAAGAAGGACGATATTACAGAGATACTTGCTAAATACAATTAAGGGGAGAGTGCCATGATAACAAAGGAGAAATTGTTTGAGATAAAGGAGAATACCAAGCCATCCCTTTTTGAAAAGCTTTTGGAGGGAGACAGGGTTGAGTTTAGGGGTGATGACCTGGTCCTTAAGGGAGAATACTACAAGAAACAGGTAAGAATTGCTCTTAAGAATTGCGATATAATCGATCCCACAGATATCGATGAATATATAGCATTTGATGGATATTTTGCACTTTTAAAGGCGTTGACAGAATTGGAACCTGGGGATGTGGTAGATGAAATAACGGAATCCCTTCTACGTGGTAGAGGAGGAGCCGGTTTCCCCACAGGAAGAAAGTGGAATGAAGCATATAAATTCGATGCTGATAAGAAGTACATAATATGTAATGCAGACGAGGGAGACCCCGGTGCATTTATGGATAGGTCAATTCTTGAAAAGGATCCCCACAGTGTACTTGAGGGTATGGCTATTGGTGGCTATGCCATCGGCTCAGACCAGGGATACATATATGTGAGGGCTGAGTACCCCATGGCAGTTAAAAGACTGGAGATAGCAATTAAGCAAGCTAAGGAGTATGGTCTTTTAGGTAAGAACATATTTGGAACCGGCTTCGATTTTGATATTGAACTAAGACTTGGATCTGGAGCATTTGTGTGTGGAGAAGGAACTGCATTGATGGAGTCAATCGAAGGAAGAAGGGGAATGCCCCGTCCAAAGCTTCATAGAACTGCCCACAAGGGACTTTGGGGAAAGCCCACAATAATAAACAATGTTGAGACTCTGGCAAACGTGCCTGTAATAATGAACAAAGGTGCAAAGTGGTTCAGAGGTATCGGAACAGAGGAATCTCCTGGAACAAAGGTATTCGCACTAGTTGGGAAAGTTGAAAATGCAGGGCTTGTTGAAGTTCCAATGGGCATGACCTTAAGAGAGATTGTTTTTGACATCGGTGGTGGAGCCCAGGACGGCAATGAATACAAGGCTGTACAGACAGGTGGTCCATCCGGTGGATGTATTCCAGCTGACCTTATTGATACCCCTGTTGATTTTGAATCTCTGGGTAAAATTTGGTCCATCATGGGATCGGGCGGAATGGTGGTTATGGATGAAAAAACATGTATGGTTGATATAGCAAAATTCTTCCTGGACTTCAGCGTGGATGAGTCCTGTGGAAAATGTGTCCCTTGTAGAGAAGGTACAAAGAGGATGTATGAGATTCTGGATAGAATCACAAAAGGTGATGGAGTAGAAGGTGACATTGAAAGACTTGAAG
Source organism: Gudongella sp. DL1XJH-153 (assembly GCF_049310905.1). Classification (NCBI taxonomy): domain Bacteria; kingdom Bacillati; phylum Bacillota; class Tissierellia; order Tissierellales; family Tissierellaceae; genus Gudongella; species Gudongella sp. DL1XJH-153. The sequence goes on along the minus strand of NZ_JBMEMN010000010.1, from coordinate 51,752 downwards.
AACTTTCAGAAACCGTAAGCTCAACTTCACTATGCGGGCTTGGACAGACCGCTCCCAATCCAGTAATAACAACAATTAAATACTACAGACATGAGTACGAGGCACATATAAAGGACAAGAGTTGTCCAGCTAAGAGCTGTAAGGCACTTATAAAATTCGAGATCACCGATGATTGTATTGGTTGTACAAGATGTGCAAAGGTATGTCCAGTACTAGCAATAAGTGGAAAGGTCAAGGAAAAGCACCTTATCGACCAGGCTATATGCATAAAATGCGGAGCCTGCTATGATGTGTGTCCTGTTGATGCAATCTCAATAATATAGCACTGGAGGAAGAATATGAATACAATAAAAATTAAAACTGATTATAATAGATTAAAGAGATCCATTAAGGGACTAAATGGCTTCAATGTTCTAAAAACAGCTGAGAGGGGGGAGAGTATATGCAGGTAACAATTAACGGTAAACAACACGAAATTGAAAAAGGAACTACTGTACTTAAGGCCTGCAGTGATATAGGCATAGACATTCCAACCCTGTGTCATGATGAGCGTCTTGTTCCCTCTGGATCATGTAGACTTTGCCAGGTGGAGGTTGAAGGCTGGGGCAAGCTTCACACTGCCTGCACAACGCAGGTGAGAGAAGGAATGGTTATCCACACCCATAGCGAAAAGGTTGTAAAGGCAAGGCAGGATTTACTGGATATGCTTATATCAAATCATCCTTTGGATTGCCTGACATGTGAAAAAGCCGGAGACTGTAAGCTTCAGGACCTCTGCTATGAATATGGAATCACAGAAGGTACATATAGATGGGAAATGAGCAAGCCATACTATGACGATACAAACCCATTCTACACATTTGATGCCAGCAAGTGTATCCTATGTGGATTGTGTGTAAGAGTGTGCGATGAACTTCAGGGTACAAATGCAATCGGCTTTGAGAACCGTGGCTTCGATACTCTTGTAGCTACGCCATTTGGGGAAGGACTTGAGAATTCAACATGTGTATCCTGTGGAAACTGCGTATCCGTATGTCCAGTTGGCGCTCTTGAGCCAAGGAGCAAGATGAAATTCAGACAGTGGGAAACAAAGACAGTAAGAACAACCTGCTCCTATTGTGGAGTGGGATGCCAGATGGATCTTAAGATAAAGGACAACAATGTGGTAGGAGTAGAGCCAGCATTTGATGCTCACAACGAAGGACTTCTGTGCGTAAAGGGAAAATTCTCATACAATTTCCTTTCACATCCTGACAGGCTAACAATGCCACTCGTTAGAAAAAATGGCGTCCTGGTTGAAACCACGTGGGATGAAGCATACGAGGTAATAACATCGAAGATGAAACAGACCAAGGAAGTCTTTGGATCAGAAGCATTCGCAGGTCTTACTTCAGCAAGATGTACAAATGAGGATAATTACATGTTCCAGAAGATGTTCAGGTCAACTCTTGGTACCAATAATGTAGACCATTGCGCCCGCCTCTGACATGCTTCAACGGTTGCAGGTCTTGCAATCACATTGGGAAGCGGAGCAATGACAAACAGTATACAGGAAATAAAAGGAACGGATGCAATGTTTATTATCGGTTCAAACACTTCAGAGAACCATCCGGTAATCGGTTCAATTATGAAGCAGGCCAAGAAGGCCGGAGCCAAAATGATTGTTGCAGATCCAAGAAGGATAGAGATGGCGGAATACGCTGATGTATTCCTTCAGTTGAAGCCAGGAACAAACATCGCACTTTTAAACGGTTTGATGCATGTAATAATTGAAAAAGGACTTCAGGCGGACAGCTATATTGATGAAAAAACAGAAAACTACGAAGAACTAAAGAGACTTGTGAAGGACTACACTCCTGAAAGAGTCGCAGAAATCTGTGGAGTTGATGCACAGGATATTATTGATGCAGCTACCATATACGGAGAAGCAGGGAAGGCAGGAATCTACTACACGATGGGAGTAACACAGCATACAACGGGAACCCATGCAGTAATGAGCATCTCAAATCTAGCACTTCTTTGCGGAAACGTTGGTATTGAATCAGCGGGAGTAAATCCACTTAGAGGGCAGAATAACGTTCAGGGAGCCTGTGACATGGGAGGACTGCCAGCAGATCTTCCAGGCTACCAGAAGGTATTCAAGCCTGAGGTGCTGGACAAGTTCCAGGATAACTGGGGAAGCAAGCTTTCAAACAAGGTTGGCCTAACAATAACTGAAATGTTTAAGGCAATTGAGGAGGATCAGGTCAAGTTCCTCTATATCATGGGAGAGAACCCAATGGTATCAGACCCTGATACAAACCATGTGAAGAAAGTCCTGGATCATGTTGATTTTATGGTTGTGCAGGATATATTCCTTACTGAAACTTCTGAAATGGCTGATGTCGTGCTTCCTGCGGCAGCTTTTGCAGAGAAGGACGGAACATTTACAAATACTGAAAGAAGGATTCAAAGGGTAAGAAAAGCAGTTGAGGCTCCAGGAGAGGCAAAAGCAGATTGGATAATCCTTATGGACATCATGAACAGAATGGGCGATGAGACCAGGTATTCGGATCCTGCAATGATAATGGAAGAAATCGCATCTCTGACTCCTTCATACGGAGGGGTAACATATGAGAGGCTTGAAACAGAAAGTCTTCAATGGCCAGTTCCAGATCAGAATCACCCTGGAACAAAGTATCTTCACAAGACTGCAATGGCAAGAGGCAGAGGATTGTTTATGCCGGCTGAATACGTAGAAAGTGCTGAAATAACATCTGACGAGTATCCGCTTATCCTTACAACTGGAAGAATTCTCTACCACTATCATACAATGACCATGACAGGCAGGGAGGATGGGCTTAATAAGCTGGCACCGAATTCTTATGTTGAGATAAATGAGGCTTCTGCAAATAAGTTGGGTATTGAAAATGGAGACAGGGTAAAAATTTATTCAAGACGTGGAGAGTTGGAAACAACTGCTCTTGTAACAGATATAATCGAAGAGGGAGTAGTATTTATGCCATTCCACTACACAGAAGGAAAGGCAAATATTCTAACAAATTCTGCAATCGATGAAATAGCAAAGATTCCCGAGCTAAAAGTAGCCGCAGTAAGAGTTGAGAAAGCGTAGAGGTGATATAAATGAAATATGAACAAGTATTGAGATATGCAATGCAGATGGAGCTTGATGGAAGCAACTTTTTCAAGGAAAAGGCTGATAAATTTTCAAATGCCACAACAAGAAAACTGTTTCTGACTCTTTCAGAAACGGAAATCGAGCATTACGAGTACCTTAAGAAACAGCTCGAGAGCTATATGGAGAATGAAACCTTTGACACAAGTGAAGAAGTAATGGAGCGAGAAGAAGACATCTTCCAGGACCGTGAAGAATCAGAGCATATTGAGGCAACCTTGGTCGAGTCTGATATCCCAGATCTTACTATCCTTAGAATGGCTTACCTTATTGAAAAGGATTTTAAGGAGTTCTATGAGAATGCAGCACAGAATGCAGACGATGATGGAATAAGAAAGGTTTTCGAAAAGCTTCAGAAATGGGAAGAAGGTCATGAAAGACTTTTCAAGTCTGAGTACGACAGAAGAATGAAGGAATATATGACACTTCCATGGGGAGGCTAAATATGTTTAAGGTTGGGATTATAACATCCAGTGACAAAGGCGCAGCAGGAGAAAGAGAAGATGTTTCAGGTGCTGTTATAAGGGAAATGATTGAAAATAAGGGATATGTGGTCATCAGGCAGGTAATTCTGCCTGATGAAAAGGACCTTCTTTCAGAAGAAATGAAGAATATGGCGGACAATCTTGGAGCCCAGCTTATTCTTACAACGGGTGGAACAGGCTTCAGCAAGAGGGATGTAACACCTGAAGCCACAATCCAGGTTTGTGAGAGGATGGCTCCGGGAATAACTGAAGCCATAAGATACTTTAGCCTTCAGATTACACGGAGGGCAATGCTTTCCAGGGCAACGGCGGGAATAAGAAACAACACTCTAATTATAAATCTGCCGGGAAGTCCCAAAGCTGTTAGGGAATCATTGGATTTCTGTTTGGATAGCGTGCATCACGGTCTGGAAATTCTAACGGGCAGAGATTCGGAGTGTGCAAGAAAAGAGGACTAGCCATGAAAAAGTTTGGAACTGCCATAATACTTGCAGGCGGTAAAAGCACCAGAATGGGTTTTGACAAGCAGCTGATCAAGATTCAGGAAAGAAGACTTGTTGAAAGTCTGATATTAAAGCTCAGGGAGGAACTTGACGAGATAGTCATTGTCACAAACAAACCTGAGTACTATATTGGCTTGGCTGATATTATAACCGGTGATGTTATAAAAGATAAGGGACCACTGGGAGGTATCCATGCGGGTCTTTTAAAGTCTGCATCAGAGTATTCATATGTGGTGGCTTGTGATATGCCTTCCATCAATCTAGATTATATCAGACACATGAAAAACAGGATCCATAAGTCTGATCCAGTAGCTTGTGTAACCAGATTCGGGGAATGGATTGAGCCATTCAATGCTTTCTACAGGAAGGATCTTGCAATTCATATGGAGGAGTTCCTGGCAACAGGGAAAAGAGCGGTTCATACGATGCTGAAGGATTATCGGGTGGACTTTGTACCGGAAAAGGAAGCCAGAGAGTTCAGCCCTGAATGGAACATGTTTTTCAATCTCAACACAAGAGAAGACATTCAGGAATACCTGCAAAGGAATGAAGGACATGAGATATAATCTGAAGAACAAGGTGGATGTTGAAATAATAAAAATCAAAGGGAGTAGAAGGGATACTCTTATGGATCAGGTCATAAGGGAGTATCCCTTTACCATATACTTAAACGACCAGGAGATTATCACACTTCTATGCACACCTGAGGATCTGGAGGAACTTGCAACAGGCTTTTTAATATCTGAAGGCTTTCTTGATGATTTCTCTGAAGTGGAGAACTGGAGTCTTGATAGTGAAAAAGGGATCATCAATATGCATGGAAACATTAAGGAAAAGCCATTAAGAGAAAAACTCAGGGGTAAAAGAACAATAACCTCAGGATGTGGAAAAGGCACTTCCTTCTTCAATGTTCTGGACTCATCAAAAAGCAAGAGAATAAAGAAAATTATGGAAATATCCCCACAGAATGTGGTACAATTAATGATAGAATTTAACAGTCGGAGCTCACTATTTGATGATACCGGGGGGGTTCACAGCTGTGCTTTGTGCAACAGGGAAGAAATTCTTGTGCATAGAGACGATATCGGCAGGCACAACGCACTTGATAAGATCCTTGGATGGGGTCATATTAATGGGCAGGAGTTCGGTCAGACGATGGTTCTTACTACAGGAAGAATTTCATCTGAAATGATGATAAAGATTGCCCGAAGAGGGATACCGGTCGTAATCTCAAGATCCGCGCCAACGTCGCTGGCAGTGGATTTGGCCAGGGAACTTGGCATTACCCTTGTAGGATTTGCAAGAGGAGACAAAATGAATATCTATACGAATTTTCCGAGCATTGATTTCTAAAGCTGATGCCATGAAACAATGCCGCTGGGTAAAGGAGAAATCCTGACGCCTCCCGTTTGGAAAGGAAGATGTTTATTAAGCAACCTTTCTTTTTGGGTTGTTTTTTTTATACTTGAAAGGTGGTACTAAATGGAGTTCTTTAAAGTTGTTTCAGTCCAAGATGCAAGAGAATTGATAAAAAAGGAATTTGGAGAATACAACCTGGGATTTGAAGAGGTAAACCTCTTGCAATCACAGGGAAGAATTCTTTCTGAAGATATCATTTCAAATATAAATGTCCCTGAATTTGACAGGTCGACTGTAGATGGTTATGCAATCGTTGTAGAGGACAGTCATGGAGCCACTGAATCCATCCCAAGTATCTTGGAGATACTTGGAGAGGTAAGAATGGGAGAGACACCTGAGTATAATCTCAAGAGCGGCCAGGCGGTTTATGTTCCAACTGGAGGCATGATGCCAGAGGGGGCTACGGGGATGATCATGATAGAGAATACTGAAAAGATGGATGAAGATACTGTTCTTCTTTTTAAGCCCATCAGCAAGGGTGAAAACATGGTATTTAAGGGTGAGGATATTAAGGCTGGTCAAGCTGCTCTTAAGGCCGGAAGGAGAGTCGGGCCAAATGAAGTGGGAGTCCTTGCAAGCCTTGGCATAAGAAGTCCAAAAGTTGTTAAGAAACCAAGAGTTTATATTCTTTCTACAGGCGATGAGGTAATCGACCTGGATGAAGAGCTGGAGATGGGAAAGATAAGAGACATTAATTCTTATGCCCTATCAGCTATGATAGAAGAAATTGGTGGGGAAGTGGCAGGTCGTGAAATAATCAAGGATGATTACAATCTTCTTCTTGAGGGTGTACAAAAAGCCCTGAAGATGGCTGATGTGGTTCTGCTGTCAGGTGGAAGCTCTGTAGGAACCAGGGACTATACCCACAAGGTAATTACCGATCTTCACGGAAAAGGAGTACTGGCCCATGGACTTTCAATTAAACCAGGAAAACCCACCATTATTGGAGATGGAAAAGGCAAACTTATTATTGGATTGCCTGGCCATCCAGTATCATCCATAGTTGTGTTCAAGGCTATTGTAGAGCCATATATATTTTCCCTTTTGAAAACGGAACCCAGAAAGATAAAGATGGAAGCCATAACCACTCACAACTTTCCATCATCACCAGGAAAAGAGACCTACCATATGGTAAGCATAAAGGAAGAAAACGGACAAACATTTGCTACACCAAGCTTTGGAAAATCCGGGATGATTACTCTCTTGTCAAAATCAAGTGGATACATTGTAATCAAGGAGCATGAAGAAGGAATAGACAAGGGTGAAAAAAGGGAAGTGTACCTGTTTTAAGAGAAGGAGATGATGATATGAAAAGAAACACTTACATAGATAATGTAGATGTTGACAAGGCCACAGAGCTATATTTGGAAGAACTCAATATAGAGGGGGACCTGGAAGAAGTTGCTGTCGTAGATTCTCTAGGAAGAGTCACCTGGGAAGCGGTGTATGCAGCGGTATCATCTCCTGGTTACAATGCATCTGCAATGGATGGGATTGCTGTTACCTCAAAGAATACTGAGGGTGCAAATGAAAGCAATCCACTAACCCTTATTGAAAGGGAGGACTTTAAGTATGTCAACACTGGAAATCCAATCAAGGAACCCTATGATTCGGTGATAATGATTGAGGATGTCCTGAAGAGGGAAGATGATCAGGTTCAGATATTAAGACCTGCCTACCCTTATCAGCACGTAAGACAGATTGGTGAAGATATTGTTGCAACTGAAATGATAATACCATCCAGACATAAAGTAAGACCAATGGATATTGGAGCGCTTATTTCCGGCGGGATAAAAAAAGTCAACGTATATAAAAGGCCAAAGATCGGTATTATCCCTACTGGATCTGAAATTGTTGAAGATATTTCCCAGGTAATGGAAGGTACCATTATTGATTCAAACTCCCATGTCTTCAAGGGGCTTGTAACATCTCTTGGAGGAATACCAAACAGGTATCCACCGATGGAGGACGATTACGATAAGCTTAAGCAGCTTCTTAAGGAAGCGGTTAAAGAAAACGACATGGTCATAGTAAATGCAGGCTCAGCTGCTGGTACAAAGGACTTTACAGTTAATCTAATTCAGGAGCTTGGAAGGGTTGTTGTGCATGGAGTGGCAATGAAACCTGGTAAACCAACAATTCTTGGAGTTGTTGAAAAGAAGCCCGTAATTGGAATACCTGGATATCCGGTTTCTGCATTTATGGTATTTGATGTATTTGCAAAACCACTGATACTAAAATTCCTTGGCGACCAGGGTGAAATATACGAAACCACTGAAGCGGTTTTATCCAGAAGAATGGTATCATCCTTAAAGAACAAGGAAATTGTAAGGGTGACTCTTGGTAAGGTAAAGGACAGATTGATTGCAACGCCACTATCAGGTGGGGCGGGAGTGAGCATGAGCCTTGTAAAAGCCGATGGCCTTGGAATAATCCCAAGAAATATCGAGGGCTACGAGGCTGGAGATAAAATCGAAGTTGAGCTGTTGAAACCACTTTCAACCATAAGGAATAAACTGCTTTCAATCGGAAGTCACGATTTGGTAATGGATATTATTGGAGACATGATGAAACTTACTTCATCCCATGTTGGAAGCATGGGAGGGATATTGTCCCTTAGAAGGGATGAATGCCATCTGGCACCTATACACCTTTTGGACATGGATACCGGAGAGTACAATATTAGCTATGTCAAAAAATACTTTCCAGGAAGAAAGATGGCCTTGATAAAGGGACTGCAGAGAAGCCAGGGCTTTATTGTTCAAAAGGGAAACCCAGATAATATTGAAGGATGCAGCGACCTATTAAGAGAGGATGTGATTTTTGCGAACAGGCAAAGGGGAGCAGGCACAAGGGTGCTTCTGGATTATCAATTGAAGAAGGAAGAATTGGATCCAGCAAAAATCAGAGGCTACCAGAGGGAATTCACAACACATATGGCAGTAGCAGCTGCAGTAAAGAATAACACTGCAACAACAGGTCTTGGAGCATATTCTGCTGCCAAGGCGATGGAACTCCATTTTGTACCCCTGGCAAATGAGGATTATGATTTTCTGGTTGATGCTGAGTCAGTGAATATGGAACTAATAAGAGAGTTTATTGAAACGATTAAGTCAGATAGATTTCAAAGCCGGGTGACTGACCTGGGTGGGTACGGATTTGAGGGTACGGGCAATATAATTTGGATAGAATAGGGATGATATGATGAGAGACCGTTTTGGAAGAGAAATCAACTACTTAAGAGTATCCCTTACAGATCGTTGCAATTTAAGGTGTGAGTATTGCATGCCTGAGGATGGGATAAAAAACAAGATTCCTCATTGTGACATGCTCAGTCTGGAAGAGCTTTATAAAATCACGGAAATGTTTGTAAAAGTTGGGATAGATAAAATAAGATTTACCGGTGGAGAGCCTCTTGTAAGATATGGAGCGGTTGACCTGATTAAGAAAGTCAAAGCTCTCCAGGGAGTAAAAGAAGTAACATTGACTACAAATGGAATTCTCTTGGAAGATAAATTACAGGAGCTGGTTGATGCTGGAGTCAAACGACTTAACATAAGTCTGGATACCCTGGATCCTGAAAAATATAAGCAAATCACTCGCGGAGGAGATATAAACAAAGTACTAAATGGAATAGAAAAGGCAAAGAAACTTGGGATAAACCCCATTAAGATAAATACTGTTCTGATTGGTGGATTTAATGATGGTGAAATACCTGAATTTGTTGAACTTACAAGGAACGGAGGCATCGATGTAAGATTCATTGAACTTATGCCAATCGGGGAAGCATCTGGATTTGCCAAATCGAAGTTCATATCAAATGAGGAAATTCTAAAGCGAGTGCCTGAATTGGAGGCAATAGAAAGGGAGGACCCATCATCTCCCGCTACTTATTACAGACTGCCTGATGGCAAGGGGAAAGTCGGACTGATTAATCCCATATCCTGCAAGTTCTGTACTAACTGCAACAGGGTCAGGTTGACAGCTACTGGAAAGCTAAAGCTTTGTCTTCACTCCAACCGGGAAATAGACTTAAGAAAGATTTTAAGGGAAGGCGGAGATCTTGAAAAAATAATAAGAGAATCCATCCTCACAAAGGAAGAGGAGCACCACCTTGAGAATGAGGAATATATTACTAGAAATATGAATCAGATTGGAGGATAAATTATGGATCTTACTCACTTTAATGAAGAAGGCAGAGCTCATATGGTTCAGGTCGGAGATAAAGAGGACACCAATAGAACAGCAATTGCCTATGGAAGAATCAGGATGAAAGTTGAAACAGCAATGAGAATAAAGGAAGGTCTCGTAAAAAAGGGAGATGTTTTAAGTGTTGCCCAGGTAGCTGGAATTATGGGAGCTAAAAAAACCAGTGACCTGATACCAATGTGCCATAATATTTTTCTCACTGGAGCTGATATAACATTCAATGTAGGGAAGGATTTTGTTGAGATAAGGGCTCAGGTAAAGACCACAGGTAAAACCGGAGTTGAAATGGAAGCTCTTTCTGCCGTAAGCATTGCAGCACTTACAATATATGATATGTGCAAGGCAATGGACAAGGAAATGACCATAGAGGAGATCAAGCTAATGGAAAAGACTGGTGGCAAGTCAGGAACATTTAGAAGAGAAGGCACAGGAAGGATCTTATCTGTCAATATTTCTGAGAAGAAAGGCGTTGTAAAAGAACCTATAGAAAATGGGGATTTTAAAGTAGATAAAGGTCTAGAGGGAGATGCCCACAGCGGCGACTGGCATAGACAGGTAAGTCTTCTTGGAAAAGAAAGCTTTGACAAGATGAAGGCAGCAGGTGCTGAGAATCTAAATTTTGGAGACTTTGCAGAAAACTTGACCACAGAGGGAATTATTCTTTACGACCTACCAGTTGGAACCAGGATTAGAATTGGAGAGACACTTCACGAGGTAACTCAGATTGGGAAGGAATGTCATTCAGGCTGCGCAATCTCAAAGACGGTGGGAAAATGTGTAATGCCAAAGGAAGGAATATTTACCAAGGTACTCGAGAACGGAAGAATAAGACCAGGAGATATGATTGAGATTCTTTACTAACCAGGACATTGTCCTGGCTCCTCTTTTGTTTCAAAATGTCACAATATGGGAATATAAATAGTAACACTCCAGGGAATGCAAACAATTGGGAGGGATAATTAATGTTAAGATGGTCAATTATATTTATTGTTGTAGCACTAATTGCCGCGGTATTAGGATTTGGTGGTATAGCAGGAGCGGCTACTGAGATTGCAAAAATACTATTCTTTGTTTTCCTTGTACTTTTTGTACTATCATTGATATTCGGGAAAAAAATGACTCGATAAATAGCATGCCAATAGAGAAAACTCCAGGTAAATTACCTGGAGTTTTCTAGTAAGGAGGAGTATTGAACATAATCCAATGACTGATCTCTGTGTAACTCATGGCCGATAAAACCCGTTTCCAAGAGTTCCTTTTGTTTTTCAATCATGGTCATTGGGACATTGACCATTTTTTCTATAGGAGTATTTATTTTTTGATCTATTCTACCATGTAAAATATATCGCCAGATTCCATCACTGTTATCTGGAAGAGTGCCGTACTTTTTCTTCAAATCCTTTATTTTCAAACCATGTCTCATAATATTGTTTACACTGAAATAATTGTATGGCGATATAGTACATACCATGTGTTTGTAGCCTTCAGTAGCAACTATTGGCTTCATCATGGATAATGTCATGTATTGAAGATTATTACCTCTGTAAGGAGGATCCACAACAGTAGTCTCCAATTGACAGACCTTATCCAGCTCGTCTTTCGGGACTCCTACATCATAACCCAGATTTCTATCCTGAAGACCTGGAAAACTAACATAACGGTATGCTATCATCTGATTTTCTTCACCATATACTCCAATTATCTTTGCTCCCTCATCAATATCCTGCTTCATATCCTCATAGGAATCTACAAAAAGAACTTCCTTATTTGGCAGAGCATCATAAACCCTTTGAATAAGGTCTACCATATGGTGGAGAGCTTCATAGGATACAAGCTTCGCCGTATAGTTCTCCATGTCCTGTGACCCGTGTCTTTCGCGTACTAGTTGTCCTTGACTTATTATCATTTAATCACCCCGATCATCAGTATTAAAAAAAGCTCACTACGGGACTATCCGTAGTCGAGCTTTAAATTTTGGCTTCCTCAAATTTCACGTAATTAAGTTGTTGGCTGTCTCTGTGTATTTCATAGCCAATATATCCTCGCTCGATTAAATCTTTTTGCATCTCAAGATTTGCCCATTTTGATATTACCAAATCAACTGGATTCAGGATTTGTTTTTCCATGTCGCTGTGAAGAATAAATCTCCAAAGACCGTCATCTCCATCTTCAGTTGAACCGTATTTTCTCTTCAGAGCCTTTATTTTAAGTCCGTTTTTCATAATGTTGTATAAACTGAAAAAGTTATGAGGTGAGACTGTACAAATAAAATGTTGATAGCCTTTCTGTTTAACCATTTTTTTTGCTGCTACAAGCGTAAGGCTTTGAAGATCGTTGCCTCTGTACTTTGGATCTACAACCGTTGTCTCAAGGTGCACAACCTTATCCAGCGCATCCGGATCCAATCCGATGTCATAGCCCATATTTCTTTCGTCTCTTCCAGGAAAACCGATATATCTGTAAGCAATTATCCTGTCTCTACTGTTTAGAACTCCAATTACCCTGGCTCCATCATTCATATCTGTTAACATGTCCTCGTATGAGTCCATGTAAAGAACATCCTTGTTTGGAAGATTATCATATACATGTTGCTGAAGATCAATGACCTCTCTTAGTCTATCTTTTCCTAATAGTTTCATTCTGTATTCTTCAAGCTCCATGTTAGTGTGTTTATTTTTTATTATACTTCCTTTTCCTAGCATCATATATATGTCCTCCTTCCCCTAGATCTACAACCGACAACCTGCAACTTCACAACAAGTTGTAAGTCAATTATATACTATGAGTTTAGTATATGTCAACATATTTTTTTGTCTCCTAAACGTGCATTTGGAGAGCTGTTGGGGGTGTTTTAAGATATTGAACAACCGGAAAATGTGTAAAATAGGCTATGAAAACATTTGCAAAGAACACATTGAATTCATCAATAACAGAATATTCAAATATATGTTTTATTAAGAATAAGGGGTATAAATGATTAAGGAGGTGAAAACAGATGAATTCAAAAAAGTATAATAAACCTTCAAAAGAAGAACTTAAGGAAAAACTTAGTGAAATATCCTACAAAGTTACTCAAAATAATGCGACTGAAAGACCCTATACAAGTGAGTACGATAAGTTTTCTGAAGAAGGAATATATGTTGATGTAGTGTCAGGAGAACCTCTTTTCTCTTCCAAGGATAAATACGATGCTGGATGTGGATGGCCAAGTTTTACAAAACCACTTGAAAAGGATCATATTGAGGAAAAGAAGGATAGGAGTCTCTTGATGACAAGAACCGAAGTGAGAAGCAGTCATGGAGATTCACATCTTGGTCATGTTTTTAATGACGGACCTAAGGATAAGGGAGGTTTAAGGTATTGCATAAATGGAGCTTCACTTAGGTTTATTCCAAAGGATAAGCTCCAGGAGGAGGGCTATGGTGAGTACCTGGAAATATTTAAATAATAAAAATAGTCGGAGATTAATCTCCGACTACACTATTTTTGTGCTCCAGCCTTCACAGTTCCATACCTCAGTGGCAACATCCCTGTAAAATTCTGGTTCGTGGGAAATAAGCAGGATCCCACCCTTATATGCCTTTAATGCTCTCTTAAGCTCTTCCTTAGCTTCCACATCAAGATGATTAGTAGGCTCGTCAAGAAGCAAAATATTTGTTTCCCTGTTCATAATTTTGCATAACCTTACTTTTGCCTGTTCTCCACCACTTAGGACCATGACTTTTGATTCTATGTGTTTAGTCATAAGTCCGCACTGGGCAAGAGCTGCTCTGATTTCAAACTGGGTCCAACCAGGATACTCCGTCCACATTTCCTCAATACAGGAATTATTGTTATTCTCAGAAGACTCCTGTTCAAAGTATCCAATCTCAAGATTCTGTCCAAGCTCCACATTACCTGAGTAGGAGGGGATTAGTCCCAATATTGATTTGAGAAGGGTTGTTTTACCCAGCCCATTTGCTCCAGTAAGTGCAATCTTCTGTCCTCTTTCCATTACAAGGTCAAGGGATCTTGTAAGCGGCTCGTCATATCCAATTATCAGATCACTGGTCTTGAAAATCTCTTTGCCTGCCGTCCTGCCTTGCTTGAAATTAAAATGAGGCTTTGGCTTTTCTCTTGAAAGTTCAATAACATCCATTTTATCCAGCTTTTTTTGTCTGGACATTGCCATGTTTCTGGTAGCCACCCTCGCTTTGTTTCTTCGGACAAAGTCTTCAAGGTCAGCGATTTCCTGCTGCTGCCTTTTATATGCTGATTCAAGTTGTGATTTCTTGGCCTCGTATACTTTTTGGAAATCATCGTAGTCGCCTACATACCGGCTTAATTCCTGGTCCTCTATATGATAGACAAGATTTATTACACTGTTTAGGAATGGTATGTCGTGTGATATAAGAAGAAAGGCGTTTTCATATTCAATCAAGTATCTCCTAAGCCATTCGATATGCTCCTCGTCAAGATAGTTGGTTGGCTCATCCAGCATTAGAATATCTGGCTTTTCAAGAAGAAGCTTTGCAAGAAGAACCTTGGTTCTCTGCCCCCCACTAAGTTGATCGACTTCCTTTTCAAGCCCTATATCAGATAGCCCAAGTCCTCTTGAAATCTCATCAATTTTTGAATCTATAATATAGAAGTCATTGTGATCCAGTATATCCTGAATTGTTCCAACATCCTCAAGCATTTCAGCAAGCTGTTTTTCGTCAACATCACCCATACTCACATATAGGCTTTGCATTTCCTCTTCAAGATTGAAGAGATACTGAAATGCGGTTTTAAGGACATCCTTGATAGTCATGCCCTTTTGGAGCGATGCATGCTGATCGAGATAACCAACTCGAACTCTTTTGGACCACTCGATTTGACCTTCGTCAGACTCAAGTTTTCCAGTGATTATATTCATAAAGGAAGATTTGCCTTCCCCATTTGCTCCAACAAGACCAACGTGCTCCCCTTTTAGGAGACGAAAGTTTACATCTTTTAGAATCTCACGTCCACCAAAACTGTGATTGAGATTCTTTACAGTTAAAATACTCATTATATACCCCTTTCAATTAATACTCAGATGATTATAACATGAATCACCTGGGTTCCTCAAGGTTTATAGATCCATAGGCAAGGGTATATTATTGTTGACTGTTAAACCGATTTGACTTCACTTTGAAGATTAATCTTGAAATCGTTTACAAAGGTCCTGAAAATAGTTTAAGATAAATGGGGTATCATTCAGGGATTAATCAATCCATGTAGTATTAAAAATGAGGAGGAATAATGATATGAAACCAGCAAACAATGAAAACCTCTCGCTGATTGGAGTTGCAATGGATCTAGGAGCCGGAACAAGAGGAGGTAGCCTCGGACCTGCTGCACTTAGGTATGCAGGAATTGTCGAGCGACTTGAAAAGATTGGATACAATGTCAAAGATAAGGGAGACATTGTCGCGGACAGAAATGCTTTTTCCACAACACCTGGGACAAATCTAAAGAATCTTGAAGAAGTTGCAAGGGTAAACGAGGAGTTATGTAAAATAGTAGACCAGGAAATGGCTGCTGGGAGGTTTCCACTTGTGATGGGAGGAGATCACAGCATTGCAATTGGAACAATAGCTGGTGCTTTACAACACAAGAAAAAACTAGGAGTAATATGGTTTGATGCACATGGGGATATGAATACAGGAGAAACTTCTCCAAGTGGAAATATTCATGGTATGCCAATGGCAGTGAGTTTGGGAATCGGTGATAAGAAACTGACTGGAATTGGTGGAATTGAAAATAAGGTGGAGCCAAGAAATGTAGCATTTGTAGGTTGCCGTGATCTTGATGCAGGCGAAAGGAAAGTTCTTAAAGAGCTTGGCATTACCGTATTTACAATGCATGAAATAGACAAATGGGGTATGACAGAAGTAATGAATAAGGCTATTGAAATAGCAACAGATGGTACAGATGGATTCCACGTAAGCTTTGATGTCGATAGCCTGGATCCAGCATATGTTCAGGGGACGGGAACAAGAGTGCCTGGTGGACTTACCTTCAGAGAGAGTAATCTGGGACTAGAACTGGTAGCTCAAACAGGTAAGATGGTAAGTGCAGAGTTTGTTGAGGTCAATCCTCTGATAGATTATAAGAACCAGACTGCTCAGGCAGCCGTGACTCTTATTGGCTCACTGATGGGAGAATGGTTGATATAGATTGTATGTACAAATTATATGACTGGATCATTGTAGAAAGGAGTTGGAGTTTAATGCAGGCAAGAAAAGAATTCACAAGGGAAGAAGCCCTCGAATACGGTGAGAAACTAGGAATAGATTGGAAGAAATTTGATGTCCAAGAATTTTGTGATGGAATGAACGTTGAGCTTGAACATGGGAAGATAGATCCTCTTACGGATGTAACGAATGATGATCCATTGTTAACAGCTAAAATAGCCTTGGCGCACCTAAACGAATTCCCAGACTACTATAAGCGGCTCGAAAAGATGGAAACCGAGGCAGAAGCATATTGGGAACAAAAGTAAGACTGTTGGGAAAGTTGTTATACAATAATAGCGGAGTTTGTTGAGGTCAATCTTCTGATAGATTATAAAAAACCAGACTGCTCAGACAGCCATGACGCTTATTGGCTCACTGATGGGAGAATGGCTAATTTAAAAATATTATTAATGGAAAGAATAGATACGTCAATAAGATGTATCTATTCTTTTCAATTATTAAAAAAACTTAAAAAATAAAGTTGCAATTATATCCAATAACATATATACTTAATAAGGTTAACAACAAGGAGGAAATTTATTTTAATGGAAAAACTAAGATTTGAAGAAATGCAATTGTCAGAGGAAATTAAAAAGGCTGTAGCGATCATGGGTTTCGAGGAAGCGTCGCCAATACAGTCACAGGCCATTCCCATATTGATGGACGGCAAGGACATAATCGGGCAGGCACAGACCGGAACAGGTAAAACAGCTGCCTTTGGCATTCCCATATTGGAGAAAGTCAACGCAAGCGACAATTCAGTGCAGGCACTGATACTATGTCCAACAAGGGAGCTTTCAATACAGGTGTCCCAGGAAATTATCAAGCTGGCTAAGTTCAAGAGAGGTATCAGCATACTTCCGATTTACGGCGGACAGCCTATTGACAGACAGATAAAAGCCTTGAAGAAAGGCGTCCAAATAGTGGTTGGTACACCTGGAAGGGTTATAGACCATATTAACAGAAGGACACTGAAATTGGGTAACGTAAGCATGATGGTACTTGATGAAGCTGATGAGATGTTCGACATGGGATTCAGAGATGATATCGAGCTTGTAATGAACAAGCTGCATGCAGACAGACAAACTATTTTCTTTTCTGCAACTATGCCTCCTGTAATCAGGAAATTTGCAGAAAGATATCAGAATAACCCTGAGTTTATCAAAGTTGTTCACAAAGAAATGACTGTTCCAAGTGTGGAACAGGCATATTTTGAGCTTAAGCAACATATGAAGACGGAAATTCTAAGTAGGCTTATTGATATTCACAATCCAAAACTTTTATTGGTATTCTGCAATACAAAGAGGAAAGTGGATGAACTGACAGGAGAACTTCAGGCAAGAGGCTACTCGGTTGATGCGCTTCATGGTGACCTTAAACAGAATCAAAGGGATAATGTCATGGGCAAGTTCAGAAAAGGAGCCATCGACATTTTGGTTGCCACAGATGTTGCCGCCAGAGGACTGGACGTTGATGATGTGGATATGGTAATAAACTACGATATGCCACAGGATGAAGAGTACTACGTACACAGAATTGGCAGAACCGCAAGAGCAGGTAGAGACGGAGCAGCATTTAGCTTTGTTTCAGGAAGAGAGATCTACAAGCTCAAGGACATACAGAAGTATACCAAGACAAAAATCGAGAGAAGAGACCTTCCAACATTGAAGGACATCAAGGAGCAATATACTGATACAATCCTTGGTAAAATAAGAGAAGGAATCGATTCAGAGGAACCTAATACTCATTCAGCATTGATAGATACACTTCTTCAGGAAGAATACAATTCCTTTGATATTGCCAGCGCATTATTAAAGATGTATCTTGAAGAAAACAAGATGATTGAGAACCATCAGGAACTTGACATGGTCGATAAAGACAAAAAACAAAAGTCTTCAGGAACCTCAACAAGAGTTCATGTAAATGTAGGAAAAGAGCAGGGCATAAGCCCAAGACATCTGCTTTCTGCAATATTCCAGGAAACCGGTCTTAGCAAGAAGCTGATTGGAAATATAGATGTTTACGATAAGTTCACCTTTATGGAAATAGAAGGTAACTATGCTGATGTTGTAATGAATGGTCTTAATGGAAAGACAATAAAAGGTCAAAAGATCAGAATCGAAAGGGCCAGCGAAAAGAAAAAGAAAAGAAAGTAATATAGATAAAAGCAACCATGGGATCACAAATCCTATGGTTGCTTTTTAATTGTCGCTCTTAAGCCTTTTTCTTCTTTACGGAGGATTCTTTTGAAATTGGGAAGATGCTTGTATATTGACTGTAATGACAAAAGAATAGCTATTACCAGAGAGGGCAAGCCAAAATCGTAGAAGATTGTAGTGCCAATAAGTAGCAACAGAAGTCCCAATGTACCAAAAACAATATAGTCTGTTACAATTGTCAGAACAAGAATGACCAGCATGCTTAGGGCACCCAGCATCATGTTGATGGAAAAGAGCATTCCAACAGTGGAGGCAGTGCCTTTTCCACCCTTGAAATTCATAAAGAAGGGGTAGTTGTGTCCAAGGACTACAGAAGCTCCACTTACATAGATTGGCAGCATTCCATCAGTTTCCATTAGCTGTGGGAAAAGATATTTTACAAGGGCTGCAGCCGCAACCGCTTTTAATATATCCAGAATGACAACAATAACTCCTATAGAAATTCCAAGTGACTGTGCAGCGTTTGTAGCACCTGCATTCTTTTGGCCCAAAGTTCGTATATCAACTTTCTTTACTGCTCTTCCATAGATATATGCAGATTGAATACAACCAAACAAATACCCAATGATTATTATAACCAAATAAGAAAGCATACCAATCACCTCTTCTATCTTGGATTATACTATATTATAATAAGGTAAAATAGAGAAAAAGGAACATTTATTGTATAATGGAAGAAATGATGGGAGGAATAATGATGAAAATGTTTAAGAGTGACAATACTTCGGGAGTTCATCCAATAATACTGGATGCAATAATAAAGGCCAATGAAGGGTATGCCCATGCATACGGAGAGGATGAAATCACCGAAAAAGCTGAAAAAATGATAGGTGAACTTCTCGGTTGTGATGCAGATGTTTTCTTTGTAACCACGGGGACGGCTGCAAATGTAATCGGACTTTCAGGTTTGCTGAGATCATATGAAGGAATTGTAGCAGCAGACACTGCACATATAAATGTAGATGAGTGCGGTGCCATGGAAAAATACGCAGGAAACAAAATAATTCAGGTTCGAAACAGTGAAGGCAAGATTTCTCTTGATGATATTATACCCCTGCTTGAGGTAGTGGGAGATGAGCACTCGGTTCAACCAAAAGTGATCTCAATTTCACAGACAACTGAAATGGGAACACTTTACACAGTTGAAGAAATAAAAGCTCTGGCAGATTTCGCCCACAAGAACGACATGCTTTTACATGTTGATGGAGCCAGAATCGCCAACTCAGTTGAAGCCCTTGGTACCACTTTGAAGGAAATGATAACAGATACTGGTGTAGACCTGTTGAGCTTTGGAGGAACCAAGAATGGAATGATGATGGGAGAAGCCATCGTATCACTTAACAAGGAATTTAGTAAGTGCTATCTGTTCCACAGAAAACAGGGAATGCAGCTTGTTTCCAAAATGCGATACATAAGTGCACAGTTTATTGCATATCTTCAGAATGATCTCTGGATTGAAAACGCTAGAAATTCAAACCAGATGGGAAAATATCTTGCACAGAGGATTTCTGAGCAGGAAGGGGTAAGCTTGTACGCACCTGTAGATACAAATATGGTTTTTGCATATATGGACAAAGGACTGATTGAGTACCTTTTAAAGGATTTTAAATTTTATGTAACCGATCCATCGGCAGGGCAGGTAAGGTTTGTCACTTCCTTTGATATCACAAGGGAAGATGTTGACGAGTTTGTTGAGCATATTATCAAATACAACAATAAATAGAAGTAGTAAATATTGAAATTTATGGCCACGGGTTATCTATTAGGATAAACCGTGGCCATATGTTTTTAATAAATTTTGACCTAGGTCAAAGCTTTGATGTATAAACTATCCTATAATGAAAACAAGAAAGAAAGCAAAGGGAGGAATTATTATGAAAAAAACATATCAGTTGGACACATTGACATGTCCATCATGCACCATGAAGCTTGAGGGAATGCTTAAAAAGACAGATGGAGTAAAAGAGTATGAGGTACTCTTCAACTCATCAAAGATTAAGCTTGAATACGATGAAGAGGTGGTTGATTCCGAGACAATAAAGAACAATATCGCAAAGCTGGGTTTTGAGGTATTGAAGGAGAAGTAATGACAGGAGGAGAAGATTATGCCGAAGATCAATAAAAAACACAGAGTGATACTGGCTACTATCCTTGTGGTTATATCATTTATCCTCAAGGAAATATCCGGATACGCACCAGTAACAATAGTATTGATGCTTGCGACAACTCTAGTGGCAGGTCTTCCCATATTCAAGAATGCATTTGTGGCCTTGAAATACAAAATCGTCGGAATAGATGCCCTTGTTACAATTGCAGTTACAGGAGCCTTGTTTATTGGAGAGTATTGGGAGGCCGCTGCAGTAACTTTTCTCTTTATGCTTGGAGACTACCTTGAGTCGAGAACCATAGAAAAAACAAGGTCTTCAATCAAGGCTCTTCTTGATCTTGCACCCGATACTGCAAGGGTCCTAAGAAAAGGAAAGGAAGTCATTGTTTCTCCAGATGAAGTTCTAGAGGGTGAAACGGTTATTGTAAAGCCTGGGGAAAAGGTATCAGTGGATGGAACAGTTCTTGAAGGAAATGCATATATTAACCAGGCAGCAATAACAGGAGAATCACTTCCAATTTCAAAAATGAAAGAGGACGATGTATTCTCAGGTACAATTCTTGAGTCAGGCTACATGAGAATAAGAGCGGACAAGGTGGGAGATGACACCACATTCGCAAGAATACTTGAAATGGTTGAGGAAGCACAGGACAAGAAGGCCAAGACACAGAAGTTTTTGGAAAAATTCTCGAGATATTACACACCAGGAATAATTGCTTTGTCAGCACTTTTATACCTTTTCACAAGAGATCTGGTCCTTTCACTGACACTTCTTGTAATAGCATGTCCTGGAGCACTGGTTATTTCAACTCCAGTCTCAATAGTTGCCGGGATTGGCAATGGTGCCAAGCACGGAGTACTGGTCAAGGGTGGAGAAATCATGGAAAAGCTAGGAAAGATAAAGGTTCTGGCATTTGACAAGACAGGGACCCTGACAATCGGAAAACCAGTGGTAACTGAGGTAATTGCAATGGGTATTGATAAGAAAGAGCTTCTTAGAATTGCAGCCATTGGTGAAAGCTATTCTGAACATCCACTGGGAAGAGCAATAATAAACCATGCTGACGAAATTCTAGGAGATTACAAAGGAGATGTCGAAGAGGCTGAGATCCTTACCGGGCAAGGAATAAAGGCGAAGATTGAAGGCAAGGAGTATCTACTCGGAAACAGGAAGCTATTTATGGAAAACGGATATAATCTGGACCATGTTGAGAAAACCCTGCAAGATGAGGAAAGCAAGGGTCAGACGGCGATTATGGTAGGATTAGATAGTAATGTACTGGGTATTATAGCAATAGCTGATGTTGTTAGAGAAGATGCAAAATTGCTGATTCAGAACATTAAATCCCTTGGAATAAAAAAAGTTGTAATGCTCACAGGGGATAATGAGAGAGCGGCAAAGGCAATAGCTAAAGAGCTTGGACTTGACGACTACTATGCTGAGCTGTTGCCAGAAGACAAGGTGAGAGTTCTGATGGAGCTTCAGGAAGAATATGGAGCTACGGGTATGGTCGGAGATGGAGTCAATGACGCTCCTGCACTAGCATCAGCTGATCTTGGAATAGCAATCGGTGGAGCAGGCAAAGACGTAGCCATGGAGACTGCTGATGTTGTATTGATGTCTGAAGAAATAAGAAAACTGTCTCATGCAATCGGACTAAGCAGAGCGACTGTAGCAAACATGAAACAGAATATCTACTTTGCATTAGGGGTCGCAGCATTGCTTCTAGCTGGTGTGCTTGTGAAAACGGTGAATCTATCATTCGGTATGCTGGTCCACGAAATTAGTGTCTTGCTGGTTATCATTAATGCAGTCAGACTGTTGGGATATGGTGACAAGGGAAGAACCAGGAAAAAGGTTTTACAGACTGGAGAATAATAATGAAATGTAATTGCCATGAAAGAGAAGACCAGAATTGCATAGAACTTGTACCAATTTTCAGCAATCTAACAAAGGAAGAGATGTTTGAGATTGCAATGATTACTATGGAAAAGCACATGGATAAAGGTGAAGCCATTTACCTTGCAGGAGACAGACAAGACAGTCTCTATGTAATTCACCAGGGCAGAGTTAAAATCACCAGAACCAGTGAATCCGGAAAGGAACAGATTTTAAGGATTCTGGGACCGGGGGAGTTTATGGGAGAATTGACTCTTTTTTCCAAAGAATTGACTAAGGATTCTGCAGTGGCCATGGAAAAAACAATCATGTGCAAGATAGATGGTCAGGATATCAAGGGGTTGATGGCAAGATTTCCTTCAATTGCCTTTAAAATACTGGAGGAGCTAAGTCAAAGACTTGAAAAAGTAGAAACACTAGTTGAGGATATTAGCCTTTCATCTGTGGAAAGAAGAGTTGCAAAGAGTATCCTAAGTATGGAGAGGGATGGACTTGTGAAACTGGAAATGACAAAGGGAGACTGGGCATCCCACCTGGGAATGAGCCAGGAATCCCTAAGCAGAAAGCTGGGGCAGCTTCAGGAAATGGGAATTATCAAGCTTGAAGGACACAGAAAGATCTACGTGCTGGACGGGAAAAAGCTTTTAGAAATAGAATAAAGCCCAAAGAGGGCTTTAAACTGTACTATAGTTGCTTTCCATTATATCCAAAAGGTTTAGATATCTTGACTGGGTACCTGAATTTGTGGCTTCATTTTCAACATCGTCACAGTCGGAGTCAACCTTTGACTTGACCTCGTCAGGGAGCATATTCTCAGCAAATTTGTAAAGTGCTGTATTCTCCTTTTCAATATGTCTGTCAAGAAGGTCTGTATATGCAATTGCATTGCCGATAATATCCAGCCTTGCTCTGTCGTCGCCTTCCTTGAAGGCCTTGTAACCGGCTTCGAGGTTTGCAATAAACAAGCGACCTTGATCATGTTCAATATACATTCCTGTTATGGCACCTGATTTTGAAAGTTTCTCAATCTGGTTGTTCATTGCTTCAAAGAGGATATCTTCCTCCTTGCCGTGATGAAGTTTGTCGGCGTAGTTTCTTACAAACTCAATGATTTCAGGAAGATCTTCCAGGTTGTATTTGCCTTCGGTCATTATTCTGTAAGACAATTCCCTTAGAACCTTAAGCATTCTTCGGATATTTTGATGTTCTTCAACCATTATTTCAATAGATTTCAAAGTATCACCTCAAATAGTTTTTTGTTCCTGTAATGTTTACCCCAAATAAGTGGGGTCTAACATATATACAATGTAAAAGGAGGGTTTTCAATGAGCTTTAAAATTACTGACAAGGTACAATGGGTAGGAAAAATAGACTGGGAACTAAGGAGATTTCATGGTGATGAATACTCCACCAACAAGGGTTCATCCTACAATTCATATCTTATTAGAGATGAAAAGACTGTTTTGATTGACACAATATGGGCTCCATATGACAAAGAGTTTGTAGACAATCTAAAAAAGGAAATTGACCTTGATGAGATTGACTACATAATTGCCCAGCACGCGGAAGTTGACCACAGTGGGGCTCTGCCTCTGTTGTTAAAGGAGATACCAGATACTCCAGTGTATTGTACAAAGAACGGAAAAAGAATTCTACAGGGTCATTATCACGAGGATTGGAACTTCGTAGAGGTAAAAACAGGAGATACCCTTGATATAGGCGAATCAACACTGACCTTTGTTGAGGCAAGGATGCTGCACTGGCCTGACAGCATGATGACATATATGAGCGGCGAAAACATTCTTTTCAGTAACGACGCCTTCGGCCAGCATTATGCATCAGAATTTTTCTATAATGACAAGGTGGACCAATGCGAGCTGTGGGAAGAAGCAATCAAGTACTATGCAAATATTCTTACTCCATTCAGTAAGCTGGTTACAATGAAAATAAATGAGATTCTTGGATTTGAACTTCCACTAAGCATGATTGCTACATCACATGGTATTATATGGAGAGACAATCCTGCACAGATAGTTGAGAAATATTTGGAGTGGGCGGATGATTATCAGGAAAATCAGATTTCAATAATTTACGATTCAATGTGGCACGGAACAAGAAGAATGGCTGAAGGAATAATGGAAGGGATAAGAAAAACAGATCCTGACGTTACCGTAAAGCTTTTCAATGCGGCAATAACCGACAAGAATGATATTATTACGGAAATATTCAGGTCCAAAGGCATATTGCTTGGATCATCTACGGTCAACAAGAGCATACAACATGCTGTGGGCGGACTGATGGAGATGGTCAAGGGACTTGGGTTCCAGAAAAAGAAAGCTGCTGCATTCGGCTCATATGGCTGGAGCGGCGAATCAATTGGAATACTTGAAGGAAAATTAAAAGAGGCTAACTTTGAGGTTGTTCAGGAGGGAATCAAGTCCTTGTGGAATCCAGATGATGAGGCAATGGAAGAATGCAAAGACTTTGGAAAGAGATTTGCAGAGAGTTTTAAATAATAAGTTAGCGGGGGAAACCCCGCTTATTTTTTTGCCCGCATAAAAGGGAAAATTCAGGGTAACATTAGTCATATAGAGGATAACCTATTATCTCAAATTTTGTAAATCAGAAAGCAGGGAAAAATATGAAGATTGTTATTGCACATTGTGGCCTTGGAGAGGTGATGACTCCCGAGAATACGGTCGCACATATCGAAGCGGGAATAAAAGCATCAATGCCTATGGCAAAAATCAGCGGATATCCTTTACTTAATGGAGATAGCCCCCTAGCTCAAGTTACTGCTTTTGGGGGAGAAATTGTAATAGCGGGGACAGTGGATCCTTATTATAGAAAAATAGATGCAAGGTACGGAATAGTTGGAGGAGACCAGGTTGTAATAGATTTAACAGAAGCATCAGGTCTCGAAAGGCTGCAGGAGGATGAACGAAATCCTTTGCTGACTACAACATATGGGACGGGGCTTTTGATTAAGGATGCCCTTGACAGAGGTTTAAGAGATTTCTATATCTTCACACGTGGATCTTCAACAAATGATGGTGGCGTTGGTCTTTTGTCTGCTCTTGGATATAGATTCCTGGACAGGGAGGGAGATTCAATTACACTTAATGGAAGTGGGCTTTATTCAATAAGAGAGATTGATACAACAGGAATAGATGAAAGAATCAAGGAGGCCAGATTCACCCTGGTCACTGATTATACCAACCTCTACTCAGGAGTTAGGGGAATTGCTTATGAATATGGGCCACTAAAGGGTGCAAGCCCTTTAATGATTCAGTCTCTTGACAGGGGTTTGAGAAACTATGCCATGGAGGTTGAAAAAGCAACCGGAGTTGATGTTGATAGAATCAAAGGCACTGGAGCAGGTGGAGGAACAGGTGCAGGTGTAGTGGCTTTTCTAAAGGCAGAAGTAGTATCTTTTATTGAATCTTTTGTAAGGATGACTGGAGTATATGAAGAAATAAGGGACGCAGATCTTGTGATTGCAGGATCGAAGGAAGTCAGAAATCCTAGGAAAATGCACAGGGGAATGATGGCAACTGTTGAGATGGCTCAGAAAAATCATGTGCCTGTAGTCGGCGTATTCGGAAGTTTGTCCAAAGGATATGATGAACTGTATTCCAAGGGATTCAGGGGGATTTATGCTTTGTTCAATCATCCTTATGGTGAAGGTGCAGCATGGGATAAACCGGAAGAGGTCACAGAACGTATGATTGCAGCCTTGGCGCACCTTTTTGCATCAGAGGAAGAACTATGATGAACGACGGTAAGAGATACAAGAACCTCAGTGGTTATTTGAGAGAGACTTTTGGAGGAAAGGTTGCAAAACTATCAATAGACGGAGGTTTCAGTTGCCCTAATCGTGACGGTCACAAAGGTGACAGGGGATGTATTTTTTGTGGAGAAAGCGGAGCTGGTGAATTCGCTTCAAGATCGGGTACCTTGGAGAAACAGCTAAATGAACAGATTGACTTATTAAGCCAAAAATGGAAAACAGATAAATATATAGCATATTTTCAGTCCTTTACAAATACTTACGCTCCTGTCCATAAGCTCAGGAAGATTTTTGAACCAGTACTGAGGCATCCCGGAGTAGTAGGGTTAGCAATTGCAACTAGGCCGGACTGTCTACCTGATGATGTATTGGAGTATCTTGCTGATTTAAACACTAGAACATATCTTTGGGTTGAATTGGGCCTTCAGACAATACATGAAGATACGGCAAGTCTTATCAGACGTGGATATCCACTGAAAACTTACGAAGAGGCAATAGAAGCCTTAAGGAGTAGAAATATCAAAACTGTAACTCACTTGATAATAGGTCTTCCACATGAAACCAGGGAGCAAATCCTACAATCGGCAATGTACTTAGCCAAGACCGAAACGTGGGGAGTTAAATTACATTCCATGTACATACAAAAGGATACTGATTTGTATGAGATGTACTTAAGAGAACCCTTTCCGCTGATGACCAGAGATGAGTATGTAGAGCTTGTAACTGAAATCATAGCAATATTACCTGAGGAGATGGTAGTTCATAGAATAACAGGTGATGGTGACAGAACCCTTTTGCATGAGCCACAGTGGAGCAAGGATAAGTTAAAAGTCATTGCTTCAATAGATAGACGACTGAAGGATCTCCATATCAGACAGGGCTCAGGAATTGGATTGTAATTGAATTGTAAAGACTTCTCAAAGGAGAGGTCTGTTTTTTTGGGTATAAATGGTATAGGAGCATGTAAAATGAAAGTGAGGTGCAGATATGACAAACAAGAAATGGGTATTGATCTTGATGTCTCTGATATTGGTAATTGCTTTGGCAGCCTGCGGCAACAACGAGGAAGAAGCACAGGAGCCTGAAGCGGAGCCACCAGTTCAGGAAGAACCTGTTCAGGAGGCGGAAGAAGATGAGAAGGAAGTAATAATGGAAGAGTTCAGAGACATTGTCGAGGAAGGCGAGGCTTCAGTTTCCAACATCAAGCAATTCATGCACGAGAATCTGCCAGTTCTTGGAGAATTGGAAGGAAACTATATACTTGATAATCTTGAAAACGCACTCAAGAAAGAGATTGAAGTTGTGAACCTGAACATTGAGCAGTTTGATGCTGAAGAAGAGCTTATGGACCTGTTTGGTGACCGGATCAGCCTACCGGAAAATATGATTGGAGAGATAGACAACTTGGATCTTAGATCAACTGTTCAAGATGCATATGACAATCATTACAAGTTGATAAGCAGGGAAGGACAGATTGAAGCTGTAATTGATTATTCAAGCCTTAAGGAGTATCAATCGAAAGTAACCGATGAGTGGAAGGAATACATCGACATAATGGCAATTGAGTCCGACGACCCCGCTTATAATGATGGAGCTTTAACGATTACATTTGACCAGCTGGCTGAAAGGATACTAAGGATTGAGAATTACCTTAACAGATATATTTCCGGTCCAAGGCAGGAAGAGCTTCTGGAAATGTATGAAAATCAGCTGACAGCATATTACAAAGGACTTCCAAATACTCCAATAGCGGCATATGACAGTGGAGTGGTTATGGAGAATGTATACAAATCCTATGAAAGCACGGCTGCAAATGAAGGCTATGTAACATCCAGCATGATAAATGAATACAGGACTGCAATTAGGGACAATGATATGATAGTGGATGATTCAATACTATCACTTGCTGATCAATATATAGACGAGTCAGTAAGAGTGTTGAGAGAATTCAAGTAAATCATAGCTTAAGAAGGGGCCGCAAGGCCCCTTCTATATGCGTTAATGAAAATAATTCAGGGTATATATATTAGTGTTATGAGAGGAGTGGTAGAATGAGTGAATTAATCGACAATAGAAGTAAAAAGCCATATGACAAAGAGAAGCTTGAGAAGTTGAAGGAAGTTATAAAAGAGCTCCACGAGGGTAAGACCGTAGATGAAGTGAAGGCCAAGTTTGCAGATGTATTGGAGGGTACCTCACCACTTGATATATCAAGGATGGAGGTTGAGCTGGTAAAGGATGGTTTGCCAATTGAGGAAATACAGAACCTGTGCGATGTACATGCGGAGGTTTTCAAGGGTTCAATTGAAGAGATTCATCATGCCGATGAGGTTCCTGGACATCCTGTCTACACACTTCGTCAGGAGAACATGGCATTGACGAACATAATGGAAGAGTTAATTCCAGAGGATCTTGAGAAATTTATGGAGAACGACTCTGATGACAACAGGTTTAAACTTATTGAGGATATAAATTTGATTTGGGACATAGACAAGCACTACAGCAGAAAGGAAAATCTAATATTTCCATATCTTGAGAAAGCTGGAATAACTGCTCCACCACAGGTTATGTGGGGAGTGGACGATGAAATCAGGGAAAAGATAAAGGCTGCAAAGAAGCAGCTTGTGGAATATTCCGGAAACAAGGAGCTGGTAAAGGAGAAGATACTGGCAGCAACCGAACAGGCAGTTGATATGATATTCAAGGAAGACAGCATCCTGTTTCCAATGGCCTTGGATACCCTCACAGAGGATGAGTGGATCAAGGTTTACGAGGGCTCTGAGGAGATTGGTTATGCGGTAATACCTCCTCAAAAGGAATGGGAGCTTAAAAGGGTCAACGTGTTGAAGAAGGAAGAAGAGGACAAGGGTATAACAGATAGCGGATTTGTAAAATTTGAGACTGGTATACTATCATCCAAGGAGCTTGAACTTATGCTTAACCACATACCTGGAGACTTCACCTTTGTTGACAAGGACAACATCGTAAAATACTTCTCCCAGGGCAAGGAAAGAATATTTGCCAGAACAAAAGCCATAATAGGACGTACGGTTGAAAACTGCCATCCACCAAAAAGCGCTCATATTGTAGAAGCAATTGTAAATGACTTCAAGGCAGGCAAGAAGGAATCTGAAAGCTTCTGGATTCAAATGGGAGAGAAGTTCGTTCTTATCCAGTATTTTGCAGTAAGAGACAAAGATGGTCAGTTTATGGGTACTCTTGAACATACAATGGATATTGCTCCACTAAGAGCTCTTGATGGCGAAAAGAGGCTGATGTCCGAGTAATCCATTTAATGTTTAAGTGAAATTAGATTTTAATGGAGGTAGGTACCATGAATAAAGTAATGGTGATGTTGGCAAATGGATTTGAAGAGGTAGAAGCCCTCACGATTGTAGACTACCTTAGAAGAACCGGAATTGAAGTAAACATGGTCTCAACAGAGGACGAACTACAGGTAGAAGGTTCTCATGGTATAAATGTAATATGCGATATCATGATTTCCGATATTAAGAACCCTTTGAATTACAGAGGGATTTTTATTCCGGGAGGATTACCTGGTGCAACTAATTTAAGAGATGACGACAGGGTAATTGACCTTGTCAAGAAACTTGCAGAGGCGGGTAAGATGGTTGCTTCAATATGTGCCGGACCAATTGTTCTTTCCAAGGCAGGAGTAATAGACGGCAAGAAAGTAACCAGCTACCCTGGTTATGTAAGAGATCTTGTGGGATCAGTATACAAAGAAGACTTGTTTGTCAGGGATGGCAATATCATAACATCCAGAGGACCGGCTACGGCAGTTTATCTTGCAATGGAGATGATTAGATATCTTCAGGGAGATGAAAAACTGAGAGAACTCAGGAAAGCCATCCTATTGGATATGGTTTATTAAGAGAGACGAGGCTAAAGGCCTCTTTTCTTTTTGGGAACCAACTATAAATCAGTGTAAATCGCATTTGTATCCAAATTGTAATACTATGAAAAGCATAAATAATTGTAAATACACCTCAACTATAGTATTATATAATGTAGCATAAAAACAAATGAGGTGTATTATGAAAAAACAATTTATAGCGGTATTTATGGCCTCTTTACTAATATTCGGTGCTTTTTACGGCATTCTGGCCAATACTGTATTCAAAGATGATACAGCAGTAGCTTCAGATCCTGAACAGATCGAGGATCCATCTCAGGATAAGGAACCGGTTGAGGAAGAAAAAAATGATATACTTTTCCTGCTAATGGGCGTTGATGCGCAGGATATAGACGAGTCAGAAGGTACCAGAACGGATACAATGATGCTGACAAGCATCGATTTGGATACAGGTAAAATAAGCATCCTGTCAATACCAAGAGATACGAGGACGACGGTTCAGGGTAGACTGGACAAGATAAATGCAGCCCATGCATACGCAGGACCTGAATACTCAGTTGAGGTAGTGCAAAATCTTTTGGATATAGATTTGGAGTATTATGTAAAAGTAGACTATCAGATTGTCCAGGATGTAGTAAATTCAATAGGAGGAGTAACTGTTGAAGTTCCGTTTAATATGAAATATAGGGATCCGACTGCGAAACCACCCTTGAATATCAACATACAAAAAGGTATACAAACTCTTGATGGGAAAAACGCTCATGATTTTCTGAGATTCAGACATAACAATGATTTTACTGTGGGTTATCCTGATGGTGATGTAGGTAGAACAAAAACACAGCAGTATTTCATGAAGGAACTTGTAAAGCAGACAATGAAACCAAAAAATCTACTCAAGCTTCCAATGCTTATAGAGACATACTTTGACAATGTTGAGACGAATATTCCAATAAGTGTAATGCTCAAGGGAGCTCTAGCAGCAAACAAGATAGATGTGGAGTCAATGGAGACTGCCACTCTGCCAGGAGAAGGCAGTTATATTGGTGGGATAAGCTATTATATCCACAACGGAACAGAAACGGAGGAAGTTATAAGGACCATGTTCGGAAATTACTTAGTGGATTAAGTTTCTGCCACAAGAATAATTAAAAGAGGTGTAATTATGCGAAGGGTAAGAAAAAAAGAACATATTGAAAATTATCTGAAGACTTCCTACAGAGGAGATACTTTACTGGGTGATGTTTTTATATCTCACAATTCATTGCCTGATTTAAATTTTGATGAAATTGATACAAGTACAGAGTTTCTAGGTAAAAAAATCAATAATCCAATTATGATAAATGCAATGACAGGTGGATCTGATTTCTCGCAGGAAATAAACAAGGATCTTGCAACACTTGCTAAAGAACTTGGAATACCAATGGCAGTGGGATCAGAGACTATTGCTCTGGAGGATTCGGAAAGCGAGAAGTCGTTTAGAGTAGTAAGAGAAATAGTCGGGCCCGAAGGTATTGTTATCGCAAACCTTAGTGGTCTAGCCTCACTTGAAGAAGCAAAAAAGGCTATTGAAATCGTTGATGGAGATGCTATTCAACTTCACCTTAACATGGCTCAGGAGCTTGTTATGGAGGAAGGGGACAGGGAATTCAAAGGCGTCTTGAATAACATAGAAAGTATTGCAAAAGGCATAGACAAGCCTTTGATCATCAAGGAAGTAGGATTTGGAGTATCATACGAAGTTGGCAAGAAGCTGTATGATTCTGGTGTAAGATATCTGGATATATCAGGCTATGGTGGTACAAACTTTATTGAGATAGAGAACCTTAGAAGCCATGAAGTTGATTTTTCCGAACTATATTCCTGGGGAATTCCAACCGCTGCATCACTGGTACAGTGCAGAAAGCTTCCTGATGATATGAAGCTTGTAGCTTCAGGCGGAATCAGAAACTCCATGGATATTGTAAAGTCCCTTGTACTTGGCGCAGATATTGCTGCGATAAGCGGTGAGCTGCTTGCTTACCTTGTACATGGTGGTTATGCCAATGCCAAGGATTACCTGGAAAGTAATCTTTACAAGATGAGGGTCTTGATGATGCTTCTTGGAAAAGGGAATATAGAGGAGCTTAAGAAAACGGATTACAAACTAACTGGGAAACTCAAGGAAATAATCTAGATGAAATAGGGTTCAGTTGTGGACCCTATTTTCG
Organism: Gudongella sp. DL1XJH-153; assembly: GCF_049310905.1. NCBI lineage: Bacteria > Bacillati > Bacillota > Tissierellia > Tissierellales > Tissierellaceae > Gudongella > Gudongella sp. DL1XJH-153. The sequence goes on along the minus strand of NZ_JBMEMN010000010.1, from coordinate 19,619 downwards.
TAAAAAAAGGTGGGAGCCATATGAAACATAAAATTTTGGATAGGCTACATGAAGAGGAGGATTTTTTATCTGGTGAGAAACTTTCAGAAGAATTCGGCCTTAGCAGAACTGCAATATGGAAGCATATGAAATCTTTGAAAGAGGATGGATATCAGATTGAAGCCGTAACAAGAAAAGGGTATAGGCTTGTCTCATCCCCTGACATTGTGAATTATGATGAGATCAAAGAGATTCTTCATACGCAGGTGATCGGTAAAAAGGTAGTATACTTTAGGTCTCTGGAATCTACCAATAAGACAGCCAAGGAAATTGCAGCTATAAGCAGAGAGGGTACGATTGTTGTCGCAGAACAACAAACCAAGGGGAGAGGTCGCCTAGGCAGAGAATGGATATCTCCCAATAGAAAAGGTCTATATTTCTCAGTTATACTTAAGCCAGATACAGATCCCACCAAGGTAGCAAAATTGACTCTTTTAGGTGCAGCGGCAGTGAACAAGGGATTTTTGGATATGGGCATTGAATCCGAAATAAAATGGCCAAATGACATAATAATAAATGGCAAGAAAGTAGCAGGAATACTTACGGAGATGAATTGTGAGCTTGGGACTATCAATCACATAATTCTTGGAATTGGAATCAATGTAAACCAGTCAAAGGAAGAAATACCTTATGAATTGTGGGATAGAGCTACATCACTTCTTATTGAAAAAGGGACGGTCGTTGACAGAAAAGAGTTATTTGCAGCAGTTCTGAACAGATTGGACCAGTTCTACATTGACTTTGAGAATGAGAAGAATGTCGATAATATTCTTGAAATATGCCGCGATAGATCTGCAGTAATTGGAAAAGACATAATCGTCATTCAGGGAAGTGTATCAAGAAAAGGTCATGCTGTTGGGATTAATCACGAAGGTCAACTTCAGGTAAGGTTTGATACAGGTCTGGAAACTGTATATTCAGGAGAAGTATCAATACGAAGAGAAGATGAATATATTTAGCATACTGGGAAAACCCAGTATGCTTTATTTTTTTTGAAGAATTTTACTCAGCCGGTTGCCCATATAAACAGCTGTGGCAAGCTTTAATAAGTCTCCGGGAAGAAAGAGGATCAGCCCCATGTTAAGTATTGCCATAAAGGAAAAACCGCTGTCCATTACATAGTTGAGAATAAAAGCCATATAAGGTATACCGATAATATACATTGAAAGAGTTGCAACTGCACCTGCTACAAAAAGACCTGCTATGGTACGATTCTTTTTGGAAAGTGATGATGCTACAATACTTGCAACAACAAATCCTATTAGAAAACCAAAGCTTGGTTTAAGTACAGCTTGAAGACCACCAGTAAATCCTGAGAATATCGGTAATCCAACAAGACCGATGCCTATATATACTATCTGGGAAAGAGCAGCAGACTTAGGCTTTAAAAGAAAACCAGACAGTAATACAAACAAGGTCTGCAAAGTGATTGGCACAGGGCCTAAGGGAATGGATACAAAGGCTCCAATTGCAGTAAGTGCTGAAAAAAGTGATATCAAAACGAGCTCGCGTGATGTGATTTTCATATTGCCTCCTATTGTTAACCTAATATTACAAATATAAGTTTACAATTAAATCAAAAAAAAAGCAAGAAAAATCTTGACAGAAAATACAGTCGCGTCTATACTGTATATATACAATATAAACAGTATAGACGGTGGAGGTTAATTATGAGAATATTGATATCAAACAGCTCTGACGAACCAATATATACTCAGATATTCAATCAGATAAAAGCACAAATTATTAAAGGAGAACTGGATGCAGGAGAACTGCTACCATCAATACGGGGGCTTGCCAAGGATTTACAAATCTCGGTTATTACAAGCAAAAGGGCATATGAAGAGCTTGAACGGGAGGGATTTGTTGAAACCATTCCTGGCAAAGGGAGCTATGTTGCGCCTCAGAACAAGGAATTGATCCGGGAACAAAGACTGAGGATAATTGAAGGTTCATTGATGGATGTGGTCAGAGAAGGTAAGCTTATGGGACTAAACTACGAAGAGATTGAAGAAATGCTTAGAATCATGTATGAGGAGGAATAGAAATGCTTGAGGTACGAAACCTGTCAAAAAAGTTTAAAGAGGGATTTCAGCTGGAGGATGTGTCCTTTACACTGGAGCCTGGATATATCATGGGATTTATCGGTCCCAATGGAGCTGGAAAAACCACAACAATCAATCTGATCATGAATCTAATGAAGCGGGATGATGGTTCGGTGAAAATATTTGGGAAGGACAATATTCAACATGAAAAGGAAATCAAGGACAGAATAGGATTTGTATATGATGAAGCACACTTTTACGATGACTTGACGCTGGAGCAAATGAAAAGAATCATCGCACCCTTTTACACAAGATGGGATGAGAAGCTTTACAGAAGCTACATCAGGAATTTTGAGCTGGATGAAAAAATGCGAATAAAGAAGCTGTCAAAGGGAATGAAGATGAAGTACTCACTGGCACTGGCCCTTAGTCATGATGCAGACCTGATCATAATGGATGAACCCACATCAGGCTTGGATCCAATATTCAGAAAGGAAATACTGGATATTCTATACGATATAATTCAGGATGAGAACAAGTCAATTTTCTTTTCAACCCATATAACAACAGATTTGGAACAGATAGCAGATTACATTACATTTATAAACAAAGGCAAGCTGGTATTCTCAAAAGCCAAAGATGAGATTATGGATGAATTCAAAATAGTGAAAGGGGATACAAGGATTTTGACCCCTGAAATCAGGAGCGACTTTATAGAAATACGTGAAACTGGCTATGGTTTTGAAGGACTCACAAGAAAAGCAACTGGAGTAAAAGGAATGCTTGGAGAAAATTCACTGGTTGAGAATGCATCCCTGCAGGACATTATGTACTACATGAGAATGGAGGGCTAGAGATGGGACCACTCATTATGAAAGACATTAGACTTATTACATCAAACAGGGCTACTCAGATATTTTTGCTTCTCTATATCCCATTTTTGCTTATTGTCGCAGGATTCGATTTCAGAGCAGAGTATATGTATATGGTTGTGCTTGTTTCTGGGGCTTATATGATAACAATACTTAGCTTTTCATATGAAATAGGTAGAAAGACAAATCAGCTTCTTCTTTCTCTTCCCGTTAGAAGGGTGGATATTGTAAATGCGAAATACCTGTTTGTATTTGCTGCCTTTGGGATGTCAGGAATCTATACCGGTATCTACCTTGGAATGATGAAGTATTTTCTATACAGTGAACTGGTTGCATTTGATCTTGGCATGCTGAAGAATGCATCCATACTTACACTGCTTTTTGTGAGTGTTGTACTTCCTCTATTCTTTGGCTTGCCTCATAAGGTTGCAAACCTTTTGAATGTATTTGTATTCGTTACCCTTTTTCAGATGTTTGGGATGGGAGTTGAAACCCTGGGAAATATCTTCAGTTCTCCTGTGTTTGCTGGCGGAGACGGTGTTTTAGGGATATTGATTGGAATGGTACTTTTGGTTATATCGAGACAACTGTCACTGGTGTTGTTTCAGCGAAGGGATTAGGAGATGATAGAATGATTTCACTACTTAAAAAGGATATGATGCTATCGAGAAAACCCATGATGCTTATCGGTGTTCTGGTCATAGTATGGACCATACCTGCATTTCTTGTGCAGAGTGAGTTGATGGGACAGGTTGTATTTGGATATATGCTTTTCTTTCAGAGCTACTACCTTGCAATCATGCTGACTCAACAGGATGAAGCAGTGAAGGCAGACCTGATAATAAACAGTCTGCCGGTCAATCGAAGCCTTGTTGTTGCAGAAAGGTACTTGTACTTTATGGTTCAACCGGCTGCAATGTCAGTTTTCATCCTGCTTTTTTCAAGGACGGTATGGGCGATACCTGCACCGGGATTTCCACAGGGACAGGTATTTTCAACTGCGGGTGCCATGATAGTTCTGCCTGTCATATGGATTGCCCTATCTTTCTACTTGCCAGTCAATTATCTTAGCATCGGGAAAATAAAAGTCTTCAATCAATTATCATTTATGGCGCTTATCCTCTTGCCAGGGATTGCGTCGCGGTTCATAAAAAATACCGAAATGCCAGTCTGGTTCCCAAGGCTTCTGGAGCTTTCAATTGAGACCATAATAGGGACCTTGTTATTGGCCTCTTTGATTATATATTTCATATCATATAAAATATCAAATAAAATCTACAAGATTAAGGACTTCTACTAGACATGGAGGTCCTTTTTCCTGGACGAAATCATCTATAATATAGTCTTTGAGGGAATAAAGTGGTAGAATAAGAATAATAAAATTATATGTCCATAAAGGGGGCTTGTCCATGAAGAGAAGAGTTGCATTAGTGTTGGTATGGATTATGATAATAAACATGTTATTATTCACGTCCTGCGGGAAGGAGGGATCCAATTCATCGCAAAATCCTAGTGGAGCGGTTGCAAACCCAGGAGTCAGAGTAAATGGTTATCCTGATGAAAGTCTTGTTGAATATATTTCGGCCAGTCCATTCTATACACCGGAGCATCTGGAGGGTATCTACGGAAACAGTGAATATTTAGGGAAAAGAGATGTTCTAATAAACAACATCATGTCACTGTCAGATATCATGGTACAAAATCTTGAGTATTTTTTGGCACTGTCTGATGAACTCCAGTGGGAAGTCCTATCTAACTACAAGTATTTCAGTGAACTTGATGCTGAAGTTCATCTGGTCCATGAAATGATCAGGGATAAGTATACCATGCAGATGGTTCAGACTGCAGAAATATTATCAAGAATAAGAACTCTTGAGAAAACTGATTCTCAGGACTCCTACATAAATGCTTGGAATGATTATTACCTGGTACAGAAAAGGCTGGAGCTGACAACCCTAACCTTTGAGAGGATCATGGAGATTACTGAGGATAACCAGCTTCTTAGAGATTATGTTGAAGAGAGAGGCAACCTTTCTACGGATATTGGAGTATTCATGACAACTGATAGTATTTTTGACCAATTTCCACAGGATGATCCCTATGTTGAACGACAGTATCTGAATATGGCAGAGCTTCTTAAGAATCTAAAAGCCCTTCAAGAGGCAGATACATATGCTACCATTTGGGCAATTGAAGATACCATTGCCAGTGTGGAAGAAGACTTGAATAAAATTGTACAGGTAGAGAAGACAGACAGGCTTAACGAGACTGAATTAGACCTGCTGAAATCAGCATTGACACTCCAAAAGGAAATGCTGATTGGTCACAGGGAAGTCCTTATGGAATCAAAAGGCCTGCAGGGAGAGCTTTCCTCAGCCTTGAATTCAGAAGAACCTACTATGGGTGGGGTACAGGATTTATTAATCGAGATTCAACAATACCTAGACAAGCCAGTATATGCAGACGGGGAAGACAATCTGGAAAAGGCTGTTCAAATACTACAGGAAACAAAACGAGGAGAAGAGGAAAATCGTGAAATCTCAAAGGGATTTTTCGCATCCATGAAGGAAAAACTTTCCAGTGCTAGAAAATCCACTGCAAGCTTTGTTGGAAGATACCTTGAAAAAGCATCTACAGTTACCTACAAGGCGTCCATAACGGTTGTAGGCAGCTATTATGGAATAAGTAAGGAAGACATAGAAGATGAGAAAAGGGATGCTGAGGAACTGGAAAAACAGAGACTCCTGGACGGAACTGCAGGAAGTCAGGTTATTCGGGATGGAATAGCATGGCTTGAAGACAAGGAGCAATGGATTGGTGAGATTGCAAAGGATGCACTTGGTGAAGATTCAAGAACTGCAAGACTTATCGGGTACGGCTCGAAATTTGCAATCCAGAAGTACACAAGCGCCAGTAAAAGCATGATGGTACTCATAGATTCAAATTCAACTGATGAGGAAATTGCAAACGCCTTTTCAGATGTGGTTGTAACCACTTTGGGGGAATTGAAGGTACTTGAGAATACAATCGGCAGACTGGATAAGGATAGGTTGGAAAAAGCCCTTGGGATATATGATGATGCAATGGATGTGTTCAACATATCAAAAGATCTTGTTACTGATGAAAACAACAGATATACAGATAGGATAATAAGCGACCTGGAAGAAAGAATTGTGCAGATGGAAGAAAACGAGCTGGTAGAGATGACAGTTGAGAATCTGGACCAGGTTGAGGAAATTGCCGTAGAAAATACGGTTGAGCAGCTTGAATTCCTATATGGAGAGACTGGAAGCGAAGCTTTTGGTGGATACAAAACATCTGCATTTGATTTGTCGTTACTGGAGGTTGCAAAGGATTTAGTGGAATCAGGAGTATCTGCCGACATTGATCTTGCCGGGATGGAGCTTGAGGATAACAGTTCCCCAGATGTGGAGAATGAAGAGGATCTTGAGGATAATACAGAAGTAAAGGAATCAGAAGACAATAAGTATACTGAAGAGGAAACAGATCTTGAAGATAATGATGTAGCTACAGATAATGGTGGTGTTATTGAGGAAAAATCTCTTGATGACAAGACAGAGGGTAAACTGACCGGAACCTACACGGGGGTTATATATGCCATAGACACAATATGGGGAAGTGTAGACCTGGATGATCCAGTACAGCTTGTAATTACAGACAATCAGATGGTTCTATCAAACACAGGGCCATCCGAACTCTTTGAAACATCTTTTAGCTTTAGCCACACAATAGTACAGACAGATATAAATTATGTTGCAGGAGTTGGAAAGATACCTGATCACTATTTTGAGCTATTGGATGGAGGGCAAATGTATGACTCCCAGATCGGCTGCAGGATAACAAGCTACACAAAGGGGAAAGGACAGATTGATATAAGCTATGGGAATCAATTTGCAGGAACAATTTATTTTGAGGTTGAAAAATAGAAGAAAAAGAAGACACTGCTTAAGTGTCTTCTTTAATAGGCATTTCTGTAATTTGTCATAACATCATTGAATATTCTTCCAGATGAAGGAGGAGTGTATGTTATTGCATTTGCACCAGCTTCGATGGTTCTCAGAATGCTATCGTCATTTGGACCACCGGTTGCTATGATTGGGAATTCCTTGCCGACTTTTGAACGGATTGCCCTTACCATTTCAGTTGTATTTATCCCTCCCGATACATTCAGTATACTGACACCTGCTTCTATTTTGCCCATAAAGTCATCCTGGAGTGAAGCAACGGTTGCGACTATAGGAATATCAATTACTGATTTCATCTCTTGAATAACCTCATTTTTCGTAGGTGCATTGACAACAACTCCATAGGCACCAAGGAGCTCAGCCTGTAATGCGATTTGGATGGATCTGGGTCCGGATGTCAGCCCGCCTCCAACCCCGACGAAAACTGGAACACTTGCAACCTCAAGAATTGCATGGGTTATTGATAACTGTGGTGTAAAAGGGTATACTGCAATTATTGAGTTTGCATTATTATTCTTTATTATTGCAACATCTGTTGAAAAAAGCAGTGATTTTATTCTGGTGCCCAGAATCTTAATTCCACTTGCTCTGTAAATGACTTCAGGAACCACAACGGATCGATTTCGCAGCTGAGAAGTTATTTCCGGCACATATTTTTCTCTTTCCATGGGACACCTCCTTGTGAAATGGGTAATCTAATACTGATTAACAATATATTATAGCATACGAAATGAATAGGGAAAATAATAAAGTTGAAAGGATTTTTTTAATGAGAAAAGAATACGTGGAATATATGAAGGACCTGCCCATAAACATCTACCTGGCTTCAATTGACCAATACCCTCTCCATTGGCAGGACGCCATCGAGGTGATCTTCGTACTGGAAGGCTCAGTGAGAATTGGTATTGAAAGTGAAACCTATGTCCTTGATAAGAGGGAGCTTGAAATAATCAATCCAAATGAAGTGTATAGAATGGAAGGTATTGGTGATAACCTTGTTCTTATTCTTCAGATTGACCCTGTATTTTTTGAAAAGTACTACGAGGATGCAAGGGATACATTTTACTATACAAATTCATCAGATGACAATGCACAGGAAGAGCAAGAGTATTATCAGTTGAGAACCTTTATCTCAGTTCTTGTATACGAGGCAGTCTCAAAGCTTGATGATTATGAAGATCAGATAGAAGACAATCTGCTGTCATTGATGTATCATCTTTTGAATAATTTCCACTACCTCTTCTACGATGAGGAAAGTCTGAAGGAAGATGAGATTCAACTGGAAAGATATCACAGGATAATGAAGTACCTGAGCAACAACTACATGGACAAGGTGAGTCTTCAGGATATTGCAAAGAAGGAGTTTCTAAGCTCCCAGTATCTTTCATACAAGATCAAGGAAGTATTTGGTCATGGATTCAATGAGTATCTCAATCAGATAAGGGTTGAGGAATCAACAAAGCTGCTTATTGATACTGACAAGTCCATAAGCGAAATATCCGAGGAAGTTGGTTTTTCTCATACAAGGTATTACAATAAGCACTTTAAGATTCACTACAAGTGTACACCCATTCAATATAGAAAAAAGAACAAGGTTTCGGAAAAACAGCTGGAGCAGATGAGAAAGATAGATTATTTAAGCCTTAAAGAGGCTCTGCCTTACCTTGAGGGATATCTGACTGATTATGAGAGGTTTAACTTTGACAACAGGATATTCAAGCTGGATGTAGATCTTAAAAAGGACTCAATTGAAGAGGTCTTAAAGCCAGTTGTCATAGATCTTGGAGATATATCCCTGCTTCTTGAGGAAGAGAACAGAAAAGTGCTTAGGGAGATACAAGGTGAAATTGGATTCAAGTATTGTCTTGTAAACAATCTTTTCTCAGACAATATGGATATATACAGAGGGAAAAACAGAAAGTTCATAAATTGGACTAGAGTGGAGAACATACTGGAATTTCTCGAAGACTTGAGATTCTTTCCAATAATATCAACAAAAAATGTGGAGGGTTACATTGTGGAGAACTTCAAAAAGACCTTTTCACACATATATGACAATTTGGACAAGTGGCTGGATATGAATCAGGAGGATCTTGAGCCTGTTTTTCCATTGGAAGAAATAAACCACAACCACGACACTCTTTTTATGGCACCCTATATACTCTACAGCTACACCTCAGACAACAGAAGGATGGTTTTTCAGATGATGGATGAGATTACCAAGGATACTGTCCTTGATAATGAAACCTTCTTTGGAGGGAGTGGGATATTTACTGCAAATTACCTAAACAAGCCATCATTCTATGCCTACAAGTTTTTGTCCCTGCTTGGAGAAGAGGTGCTGGACAAGGGAGATGGATACCTTATCTGCAGGTCAGAGGAAGGATATCAGATACTTCTGTACAATCCGCCCAAGGTAAGTCAGGAGGACATATACAGTCACAGCCTGCCAACAAAACTAAAGGAAAAGAAAATTTCCATTAACCTGTACAACATGGACGAGGATTTTCAAATTACTAAATATGACTTGAACAGAAGTCATGGCTCGGTATATGACAAATGGATTTTCCTTGGTAGACCTGGAAGGCTTACAGCTGAACAATGGACACTTCTGGATAATTACGTGCACCCCAATGTCAGCTTTTACTATGGAAAGAAAGCTATGGTGTTTAACATATTGGCAACAGTTAAACCTAACGGCTGTATTCTATATACATTGAACTATGGACAAAAACAATAAAATAAGTGTACTATTTTAAGGTTTGGCAAAAAAGCATTTTTATCTGTTTGCCCAAAACAATCCAAAATAGTCCCAAAGCCAGTGGATAGCTTAATTCCTCCAGGATGATAGAATATGTATATCAACTGGAGGTTTTATTATGAGTAACAAAGATTTTGGAGTGGAAAAAATCAGCAAACTGCTGTTTAGATTTTCGATTCCAGTAATATTATCCATGCTGGTCAGTGAATTGTACAGTATGGTGGATACATTCTTCGTAGGAAGAGAAGTCGGTGGAGATGGAATAGGAGCACTTATTGTGGTTTTCCCTCTACAGAGAATATTAATGGCAATTAGTATAATGATAGCAGTAGGAACAGCTACAGCTTTTTCGAGACATAACGGAAACAACAATATAGGTAAGGCAAGACAGGTTCTTCAAACAGGCTTCTCTCTTGTATTTACTATTATGGTTCCTGTAGCAATCGGAATCTTTATTTTCAGGCATCAAATTGTCGGAATAATGGGAGCAGGAGCAAGTATAAGTTCAATGGCTGCTACATATCTTGGAATAATAATTATTGGGATTACTTTTTTAAGCATGACTATTTTTATTTCACACAATATGATAGCTCTTGGAAATCCAAGGATATCAATTATCAGTACCAGTATCGGAGCGATAATAAATATAATACTTGATTTTATTCTTGTACAGGGTATGGGAATGGGCGTGCAGGGAGCCGCAATCGCGACAACCTTCTCTCAAATCGCAGGATTTGGCTACGCTTTCTATCATTACACAGCTATGAGAAAAAAGTACAATATACCTTTGAAATATAGAATGGATCTTAAACTAGTAGCACCAATTTTGTTGGTTGGATTATCTGCATTTATTATTGAGGCAGAAGATGGTATTCTTATGGGAGTATTGAGCAGTCTTCTTACCAGTACAGCAGGAGACCAGGGTATTATAGTACTTGGAGTTGTATCCAAATTATATATGTTCCTGTTTGTAACAATCTTTGGAATGGCATCAGCAATGCAGCCAATAGCTGCTTACAATGTAGGTGCAAGAGATTATGTAAGGCTAAGAGCCCTGATGAGAAAAACAATAGTTTATGCAGTGTTTACCACCTCGGTTATATGGGCGGTTGGAATGACATTTGCACCAAAGCTTATAGGAATTTTTATTGATGATACAGCGATAATTATCGAGGCTACAAAGGCCTTCAGGATCATGATTGCAATATTTCCAGTAATAAGCGTATACTATGTTTCAATCTTTTACTTCCAGGCAAGTGGTAGAGCTAAGATTTCGATTTCAGTATCGGTATTGAGACAATTGGTGATAATGTTGCCAGTTTCAATTATTTTAGTAAAGGGATTTAATATGGGAGCGATGGGAGTATGGCTATCCTACCCAATATCAGACTTTCTTGCAAGCATTGCTTCGTTTATGCTGATTAGGAACGAAGGGATAGAATTAAACACAGCAATTGCAGCGCAGAAGAGTGTCAATAGCGCCAACAATGTAAAAGAAGTTGCAGCACTTTGATTAAACTTAATAATTGGGTATAAATAGGTAGACTTGGTCCGCCTATTTTTTTCATGCCCAATTATTGGTATTAAAATCATAGGCTTTGTGGAAAAGCTAATGTAAATATAATCTTGGAGGTGTTGAGATGGGTAAAGAAATAAAGAATATTGGAAAGACCGTTAATCTTCCTCCGGGGACGCTTATGTATACTGGAGAAGGAACAGGAGAACAGATTATTATACTGACCCATTATACTGAAGAGAGAATTGTAAGTAAACCATTGGGGTCGGTAGAGGAATTCTCAATAGATGATAAGGGTGGAACAATATGGCTGGATGTAATCGGACTTAAAAACCCGGATACTGTAAAGGGAATAAGTAAGATTCTCAATATCCATCCCCTGGTGCAAGAGGATATTCTGAACATAGCTCAGAGTCCCAAAGTAGAAGAATATGACAAATACTTATTTACAGTTACGAAGAATTTATTCTTCAGAGAGGATGGAACTCTTGATACAGAACAAATCTCAATAATTTTATTGGACAATATTGTAGTCACTTTTCAGGAATATGACACTGACAGCTTTAAGTACATACACGAAAGACTTAAGGAATCAATATCTTTAAGAAAACACGGGTCTCTTGAGTTGTATTACAGTTTGATTGATTCTGTTGTTGACAATTATTTTCTTGTTCTAGAAGAAATAGGAAATGAAATAGATTCTGTGGAGGATAGATTACTAGAAAATCCACATAAAGATATTCTAGGGAGTATATATTATCTGAAGAGAGAATTAGTTTACATAAGAAATGTACTTTGGCCAACGAGGAATCTGACAAGCTCTCTTGCAAGAGGGGAGTTTTCGATGCTGGATGAAAGGATCAACTTGTATTTCAGAGATATATATGACCATATAATCCAGATGATAGACATTGTTGAGACCTACAGGGATATATGTTCAGGGATGCTGGATACATACCTTTCGAGCGTGGGCTCCAAAACAAATGAGGTTATGAAGATTTTAACAGTATTTTCAACAATATTCATACCCCTAACATTTCTTTCCAGTGTATATGGAATGAACTTTGAGTATTTTCCTGAACTGGATTGGAAGTATGGATACCTTTTATTTTGGGTAATATCAGGACTTATAACGGTTTTTATGTTAAGATTTCTAAGGAAAAAGGGCTGGTTGTAAAGCTCTTTTTTTATGCAGAAAAGATTATATCTGGAGTGTTGCATTCAACCGCTAAAAGTGTTACTATAATAGTAGATACAATAATAGTTTACTTAGTTAGTGTAACGATACAATTATAGCGAATGGGGTGTAGAGATGTCGAAAACAAACAGTATTGTAACCTATGGTGTTTTTATGGCACTAACGGTTGTGATGACCATGATCATTCAAATTCCAGCACCAGCAAGTGTTGGTTATCTAAACCTTGGAGATATGGTAATATTTATGGCAGCCTTTATGTTTGGTAAGAAAGGTGGATTCCTGGTAGGAGGAATAGGATCAGCCTTGGCAGATGTTCTATTGGGATGGGGAGTATATGCTCCAATAACATTTGTTGCAAAAGGCATGGAAGGATTCATTGCAGGAATGCTATTTGATACTTCATGGGGAAGAAAGATGCCAGTTGTTGCAGCAGGAATCGGAGGAATAGTAATGGCCATAGGCTATTATCTTGCAGAGATATTCATGTATGGAGCAAAGGCAGCTCTGGTGAATTTTCCGGCAAACATAATGCAGGGACTTTTCGGTGCAGTTGCAGCAAGCATATTGTACATGGTCCTTAAGGACAAGATACGAGTGAAGAGATAACAGGTGAGAGCCTGTTATTTTTTTAAACCATCACATTTTCATCACACATTAACAATAAAATCAATATAGTGGGTATAAGTGCAAGTAAGGGAGAGAATAACATGGGAAATATACTTGTTGCTGATGATGAAATGAAAATGAGAAGACTTATTCGTGAATATCTGATTTCCGAAGGATTTACATGCTTTGAGGCTGAAAATGGAAGTGATGCTTTGGAGAAATTTTCGGAAAGAGAGTATCAGGCAGTTCTTCTGGATGTTATGATGCCGGAGGTGGATGGTTGGACTGTCTTAAGGGAGATTCGGAAAGAATCCTCAGTCCCTGTAATAATGCTTACAGCCAGAGGGGAAGAATATGACAGGCTTTTCGGTTTTGAGCTTGGTGTAGATGATTACATGGTCAAGCCCTTTAGTCCAAAGGAACTAATGGCAAGACTTAAGGCTGTAATCAGAAGAAACAGTAAGGATGTTGAGGACGAACCAAAGATATTTCAACTTGAAGGTATAGAGGTTGACTTTGAGGGCAGAACTGTACATATGGACGGTGATGCTGTAAAAATGACGCCAAAGGAATACGATCTTTTGGTATACCTTATAGAAAACAGAAATCGGGCCCTTACAAGGCAGCAGATACTGGACGGAGTATGGGGGATTGATTATTTCGGAGAAGATCGTACAGTTGACACCCATATCAAGATGCTAAGGGACAGATTGAAACCATACAAGCATTTTTTTGAAACTGTGTGGGGTGTTGGTTATAAATTAGAAACTGGGGAGAAGAAAAAATGAAAAAAATTTCCCACAAACTGATATTGGGAATGCTTATGGTTACCATACTTTCCGTTGGAATCCTTTGGTTATACCAGACAGTATTTCTTGAAAGAAACTATATGAACAGCAGGGTTGAGATTCTAAAGAGATCAACTGAAGAATTGACTGAGTTATATAATACAGAACCGGATTCATTTGTTGAGAATGCCGAAAAACTGTTTATGGAACGTAATATTGCTACAGAGGTAAGTTCAGTGGATGGTCAAATACTTTATTCATCTGGAAATACTATGGGAAGAGGACAGGCATCTGGATTTCGAGTGCTTAGAGGTGATTATCTTGAGGAACTTCTCAGATCGGGAGAAGCCACCACAACAACAATTCACCAGAGACAAAATACAGAGCTTTTTACATACTCAATGCTGCTGGAAGATAGGGAAACTGTAATAACAACCAGTCTTCCCATCGAACCAATAAATGAGACAATCAATATACTTAAGAGACAGTTGTTGAATATATCACTTATCCTTATTGTGGTTTCCATACTTATAGGTACATTTTTCTCCAGATTCTTTTTGCGCCCAATAAGGAAGCTGAATCAGTCTGTCAATGCCCTGGCTGCCGGAGACATGGAGACCAGAGTTGATGTGGAGACCAGCGATGAAATAGGTGAACTCTCTGGAAATTTTAATAAGATGGCAGAACAGCTGTCCAAGGTTGATAGACTCAGAAAAGATCTTGTTGCCAATGTATCCCACGAATTGAGGACACCCTTGGGTCTGATCAGAGGCTATGCTGAAATGAGCAAGGATATCCACAGAGATGATCCACAAAGCAGAGAGGAGAATCTGGACATTATTATAGAAGAGTCCGAAAGGCTTGGTAGAATGGTGGATGAAATGCTTGATATGTCTCGTATACAGTCAGGCAATATGGATCTTTGGCAGGAAGAAATCGATATAATGGAGCTTGCACAATCGTCAGTCAACAAATATTCCATAATGGCAGAAGATAAGAATATTAAATTGTCTGTTATGGGTGAAAAGGAAAGTTTCAATGTCTGGGTAGATCGGAGGAGAATGGAGCAGGTTTTTCATAATCTGCTGTCAAATGCCATTACTCATACTGAAAATGGGAACATTGATATTGTACTGACTGAAAAGAAAAATGTTCTAAGAGTGGATATTCGCGACACCGGAAGTGGTATTCCGTTGGATCAGATCGATCATATATGGGACAGGTATTACAAGATAAACAACAGCAATAGAGCTATTGGAGGGTCTGGAATAGGTCTTTCCATAACAAAGGCAATATTTGAAGCACATGATATTAAATTTGGGGTGGAAAGTACCCCTGGAAGAGGATCTGATTTTTATTTTGAAATTCCCATAAATAAATAAATATTACACCTATTCATCATAATTTCATCACAACTTTTCTTTATACTTAAAACATAGAAGGAAAATAAGAAAAGGAGTGGTGAGAAATGAAAAAGACAGTATTGGTTTTAGTAGTGGCAGTTATGGTTATAGGAACAATGAGTGTAGCTTTTGCGGATGCAAGCTGGGGGCCTTTGGGAATCCTTGAAAGCCTTAGTGGGAAAACTGAAGCAGAAATCTTCGAAATGAGAGATGAGGACCAGACATTGGGTGAGCTGGCTGATGAACTTGGAGTTTATGAGGATTTCAGAGATGAAGCATTGGTTCATAAGAAGGATATGATAGCTCAATTGGTAGAAGAAGGAAAACTTACCCAAGAAAGAGCTGAGGAAATTATTGCAGCATTTGAAAATTGTGACGGAACAATGGATAATCCACAGAGATTACTCCAAGGTGAAGGTATTTTCGGACAAAAAGCTGGCAATGGTCAGGGAAACGGACTTAGAGCCATGGATGGCGAAGGACTTGGAGCTAAAGAAGGCGCATTTGGCCAAGGGCAAGGACAGATGAGAAGAGGCGGAAGAAACTAAATAGATTAAGGGTCGGAGGAGAAATCCTCCGATTTTTTTCGTCCAAATCATTGTAAACAGTCAATATATATTATACAATATCTATGAATTTTCATAACATTGATGGTTTCAAATTTGTTGTTAATATAGAATGAAAGGGATGGAAAATGGAAAAACTAAAACTGTATGGATTTAATAATCTTACAAAGACGCTAAGCTTCAATATCTATGATGTATGCTATGCCGTTTCACCTGAGGACAAGGAAAAGTACATTGAATACATTGACGAACAATACAATTCCACTAGACTTACAGAAATTCTTGTGGAGGTAACCAACATAATAGGCGCTAATCTACTAAATATTGCCAAACAGGACTATGAGCCCCAGGGAGCAAGTGTCAATCTTCTTATTACGGAAGAACCTTTACCGGACATTAATGTGGATGCATCATGCAACAAAGGAGACTTGATTGCAAATCCAAGAAATGTAATAGGGCATCTGGACAAGAGTCATATCAGTGTTCACACATACCCGGAATATCATCCGGATAGGGGTATCATGACCTTTAGGGTGGATATTGATGTTTCGACCTGCGGAGAAATATCTCCACTGAAAGCACTGGATTTTCTGTTTGCAAGCTTTGACTCGGATATTGTTACCTGTGACTATAGGATAAGAGGATTTACAAGGGATGTAGATGGTACAAAACACTTCAAGGACCACTCAATAAATTCCATACAGGAGTATATATCAAAGGAAACAATGGAAATGTACAACAGTATTGATGTAAATGTTTACCAGGAGAACATATTCCACACAAAGATGATTCTACGTGATCTGATTCTTGACGATTATCTTTTTGAGCTAAAGGAAGAGGACCTTACAGGGAGGCAAAGAAAAGAAATCATAGACAAGCTTACCCAGGAAATGCATGAAATATACTATGGAAGAAACTACTAGGAGGGATTTTGTGGAGCTTTGGTATTCAGAGAAAAGCACGGAGACATGTAAGTTTTCAATTAAAGTTAAGGAACAGATATATTCAGAACAGACACCATTCCAGAAGATAGCTTTTTTTGAGTCATACGATTTTGGCAGATTTTTTACTCTTGATGGGCTGATGATGGTAAACGAGAAGGATGAGTTTATATATCACGACATGATTGTCCATGTTCCGATGGCTGTAAATCCACAGATTAAAAAAGTACTTGTTATCGGTGGAGGCGACGGAGGAACAGTAAGGGAACTTACCAGATATGAGCAGATCGAGTCAATAGACTTTGTTGAAATTGATCAAAGGGTAGTGGAGCTTTGCAGGGAATACCTTCCGCAGACTTCATCAAAACTCGATGATTCGAGAGTGAATCACAACTATGTTGATGGAATCAAGTTTGTTA
The DNA here is from genome assembly GCF_049310905.1 of Gudongella sp. DL1XJH-153. Lineage (NCBI taxonomy): Bacteria > Bacillati > Bacillota > Tissierellia > Tissierellales > Tissierellaceae > Gudongella > Gudongella sp. DL1XJH-153. The sequence continues at coordinate 2,479 of NZ_JBMEMN010000010.1, read as the reverse complement.
AGGATAAGAAGGGTGTATATGATTTGGTTTTGGTTGATTCAACTGACCCAATTGGACCTGGGGAGGGACTTTTCACAAGAGAGTTCTACACAGATTGCTATAATGCCCTGAATGATGATGGAATTCTAATCAATCAGCATGAGAGCCCATATTTCCCCAACTATGCAAGGGAGATGAAAAAGGCTCATGCAAAGATTAAATCAATATTTGACATTTGCAAGGTTTATCAATTCCATATGCCTACCTATGCGAGTGGTCACTGGTTGTTTGGATTTGCCAGTAAAAGCCTGCATCCAATGAAGGATCATAAAAGAGAAGAGTGGGAAGCATTTGGACTAAAAACAAAATACTATAATTCTGATCTTCATCAAGGAGCTTTTGCACTGCCAACATATGTACTGGAGCAGCTGGAAGAAGCGGAATAAAATCATGGGATGTATGAATTTTTTCATACATCCCTTTTTAGTGCGCCCGGCATGGGTGCAATCTAACGGGTGAAAGTCCCCAGTGCGGGTTGATAGTGCCAAGCACATAGCCAAGAGCAAGGGTGTCCTCGGCGACGAGGAATCTGAAGGAAGCTGGAGGCAAACTTTCGGTCTGACGAACAGAAATCACATTAGGCATATGTAGATTGGGTAAGGTTGCTGAACAAACCAAAGCCCTAAACTATTTGGAAATCTACAATGTAAATGTGGCAGATATATGGAAGGAAAGATTGCATTCTTACCCGGGGAGGTCTCATGGACGTGTGGAAACAGAGTATGAAGCACGGTTGAAACAAGATTTGTCATGAGAAGTCAGCAGAAGCCATAGTACCATACGTAGTCGACGACGTAAGGGAAGGGCTGAACTTTAGACCAGCTATTAAAAGTCAATAATAATTTAAAATTTATTTTGCCTTTGAGATTATAAAATTTATGCTAGAACCTGTCAAGGGGATAGAGTCCTTGACAGAACCTATCACAAATTTTCAAGTAAAATAGGCAAAACAAATAAGCCTAAGGAGTTTTTTAGGCTAAGTATTAGATAAAATGGATTATTTGATATTAGGCACGTAAGGTTTATCATCCCTAAGTACAGCAAATATTATGTTAGTCATTTTTCTGGCTACAGCACCAATAGCCGTAAGATGATGCTTGCCACGCAATCTAAGTGATTGATAATATACGGACAATGCAGGATCCTTAAATGCTGCAACTGTAGCAGCCAACCAAATCGCTCTACGAAGATAAGGAGAACCACGTTTGGAAATTTTAGTTTTGGTCCCAATAAAATCACCAGATTGCTTAACACTTGAGTCTAAACCAGCATATGCGACTAGCTGAGATGCGGATTCAAAGCGTGAAATATCGCCTATTTCACTAATTATAATCGCACCTAGAATATCGCCTATACCGATAATGGATGTAATTACATCATTTGTTTGGTGAAGAAGAGTAGCAATTTCAATTTCAAGTTCGTCTAATTGATCTTCGATAAAGTCAATTTGGGCAATGATTTGCTTTATTTGAAAAGCAAATGCATTTCTAGCTAAGCTAATACCAAAAGTATTCTTAGCAGACTCTTTAATTTCAACAGCTTTTAGAGCTCCAAAACGACCCCTACTAGATTTAGACAAAAGCTCAGTTAGTGTCTGTGTATCCACAGACAACATATCTTCAGGAGTAGGGTATTTAGCCAGTAGCTCCTTGGAAGTTACACCAAAAGTGTCTGAAAATAGTTTAGAGTATTCTGGAAAAACTTGATCAAGAATAGCAATGCATTTACGTTTCCAATCTGAACATTCATCAACCAAAGCTAGACGGTACCTAGATAATTGGCGTAAAGACATAATATTGTCATTAGCTAAAGATGTCGTGGAAAACTCACCGAATCGCATAATTTGAGCGATTACAAAAGAATCTTTAGAATCATTTTTGGTTTGTCTGATATACATCTTTCTAAATGCATCAGATTGTATGGGATTAATGACATAGACAGTGTATTCTAAATCCAAAAGATGAGAATAAAGACTAAGCCAATAATGGCCAGTGGCTTCCATTCCAATAACAACATTGGAAGTAGAAATATTATATTTCTCAAGTAAAGAGATTAATTTAGAAGATCCAGCTTGAGAATTTGAAAAAGAGATGCTTTTATCAAGAAGCTTACCATTAGAATCAATAATAGAAGCCTCGTGATTTTTCTTAGCAATATCAATACCAACATAAAACATAAAATCACCTGCTTTTAGAATATTAACAGATAAAGTCTAGACCTCTCTACTTTACACAATACAACCTCGTTAGATATACAGTAACCAGGTACTATCCAGCTCATTCGCATATAGATGTAAAGAAGAGGCGTAACCCTAAAGTAGGAAGACTTAGCTTCAAGGAGGTGAACTACGACCTCTATCTGTACAACAATTATCTCACAAGATTAGTGAGATAGAAAAGAACATACAGTAATTAAACTGTAACTATATTATACGAGGAGG